>CBFGIH010000001.1:0-6394 GCA_965648775.1 Caldifarciminota bacterium
CTCATCCCTTTGTCAAGAACTAACAGTTAAAACAAACCAAGCTGCTGCTGGGCTGAAGCACTCTGCTCATCCGCAAAAATCCGGATCGCGCCAAACTCCCCGTCGTATCCGGGATTAATGATAATTTCTCCCCGCCGTGCCTTTTCCACCGCGACCGCGACCTTTTCGCGAGTCGTGTTTTTCAAATCCGCCGCGGAAACATTGAGCAGGACTTCGAACTCGCTGCCATACTGCCGGCAGAGTTTGAGATATTCATTGCGGACCACCGCCGTGTCCCGGCCGACGCCCAGGGCCTCGGCGATAATTTCCTCCAGTGGAATCAGATTACGAAACGGCACCCGGCCTTCTGGTCGATAACCTTCTTCCCGGTCGGCCAGGGTTTCCACGCGGTGCAAGACACCGATGGTGAGACTGCGCGAGCAAACCGGACATAGATTATTATTGAAACGGGCTTCGCGGGGGGAAAGACGCACCTGGCATTTCCGGTGGCCGTCAAAATGATATTTTCCCTCCTCGGGATAAAACTCAATCGTGTACAGAAATCGTTGCGGATCCGGCCGCTGGAGCACTGCCTTGAGACCCTGGTAATCAAGATCATCGCGAAAAACATTGGCCTCCCGGCCCAACCGGGTCGGAGAATGAGCATCAGAATTAGAAACCAGGGCATAGGCGTCGAGCGCCGACCAGCGCCAATTCATAGCCGGATCCGAAGATAAACCGGTTTCCATCGCAAAAATCCGGTCTTTCAGATCGCCAAAACACTCTTCCACCGTATCAAAACCGGAGTTGGAACCAAACAAAGAAAACCAGGGCGTCCAGATGTGGCCGGGAATGACAAAGATCTCAGGATTGATTTCGAAAAGTACCCGGCACATATCATAGGTATCCAGCGATAAAATCGGCCGGCCGTCCGCCTCCAGCTTGCCGAAGCGGCCGAGGTAACGGTTGATTTTTTCCACGGTTTCAAAATCGGGCGCAAAGATGAGATTGTGCACCCGGCGCAGCTTACCGTACCGGGTGTAAATATTATTGACTTCGACGTTCAGGATAAAGCGAATGCCGTCATACCAGTATATGCCGTCTCGGTAAACCAATTTTTCCTTGAGGTCCTTAAGCCAGGCAGGATGCGTGAAATCGCCCGTGGCAACCATGCCGATCCCCTTTAGCTTCGCGTATTCGACGATTTTTGGCACGGCCATTTCCTGGGAAGTGGCGCGGGAATAACGCGAATGAATATGCAGATCAGCAATCATGGTTTCTGGCTGACCGCCATAACCCGGAGATCGTTCTCGGACGCCGGTTGAAAAGTCAAGTGGCGGTACAGTTGGATCTTAAAGCCGATACCAGCGAGAATCCGTTCGAAAACCGCCAGGGGATATGCCCGTTCCTGGTGCAATTCACGGATCGTGAGCAAACGGCCTGCTTCATTGATATTGAGGGTGATCCGCAGCGTAGATAAACCGGTTTCCGGATCATAGGTATTATCCCAGGCCGAATGAATATTTTCGTCGCGCCGGTTAAAAACGTTACTACCCCATTCATCCCGCAGGGCATGGATGGTGTTGAAATCAAAGATAAACATACCGCCGCTCGACAGGTGATTAAAAACACATTGAAAACAGCGCTTTAAATCGTCTTCGCAAAGCAGGTAATTGACCGTATCATAAAGGCAGGTTATGACCCACACCGGGCGGGGCAGGCGAAAATCACGCATGTCTGCGACCATCAGCGGCAATTCCCCTTCTTCGGAGTCAGTTCTACCCAGCCGCTTGCGGCACACCTCCATCATTGCCGCCGAACGGTCTAACCCGCCGACCGAATAACCGCGTTGTTGCCAGAGTTCCAGGCAAACGCCGGTACCGCAGCCCAGATCAAAAATTTCACGCCGGGGAAGATTGTTGGTTAGCAGTATTTTTTCAATATACATTACCCAGGAGGGGTAATTAACGAAACTCATCAAGGTATCATAGTATTGAGCAATGACGGTGAAAGCCGGATCAAAATCCCCGGATTTCATAGTTGGGCGCTTCTTTGGTGATCGTGATGTCGTGAGGATGACTTTCCTTCAACCCCGCCGGACTGATCCTGACAAACTTCGCCTTTTTTCTCAAGGTTTTCAGATCCCGCGCACCGCAGTAGCCCATGCCGGCTTTAAGACCGCCCACGAGTTGAAAAATCACTTCGCGCACCAGCCCCCGGTATGGAACCCGGCCTTCCACGCCTTCGGGTACGAATTTCCGAGCGCTCTCCTGCTGGAAATACCGGTCTGCCGAACCGCGCGGCATCGCTGATAACGAACCCATGGCCCGGTACTCCTTGTAACGCCGGCCTTCCAGCAGAATTGTCTCCCCCGGACTTTCTTCGGTGCCGGCAAAGAGGTTGCCGATCATGATGCTCGAGGCACCGCTGGCCAGGGCCTTGACCACGTCTCCGGAATAGCGGATCCCGCCGTCCGCGATGACGGGAATACCATGGCGGTCGGCAACACCGGCACACTCGAGGATAGCGGTCAATTGGGGAACACCAATACCCGCGACAATCCGGGTCGTGCAAATCGAACCGGGACCGATGCCGACCTTGACCGCATCAACACCCAGATCGATGAGCGCGCGGGCTGCTTCCGCCGTGCCGATGTTGCCGGCGACCAGCTCCACGTTGCGGTAAAGCCGCCGGACTTTTTTAATGGTTTCAAAAACACTCCGGGAGTGGGCGTGGGCGGTGTCGATGACCAGGGCGTCAACTCCGGCCTCAACCAGGGCCGCCGCCCGCTCCATGGTGCGCTTGTCGGTTCCGATCGCCGCGGCGCACCGCAACCGTCCCATCTTATCCATGTTGGCGTGAGGGTGCTGCATTTTCTTTATAATATCGCGAATCGTGATCAAACCGCAGACGCGGCCGGCTCGGTTTATGATCGGCAGTTTTTCAATACGGTGTTTTTTCAGGATTCTTTTCGCCTGTTCCAGGGTCGTTCCCTCGGGCGCGGTAACCAGATTTTCACGCGTCATGATCTCGCGAACCTTGCGCTGAGGGTTTTCTTCAAAAATGATGTCGCGGTTGGTGAGCATGCCGACCAGACGGTCATGCTGGTCCACCACCACGAGGCCCGATATGGAATATCTTTCCATCAGTTCGCGGGCAACGCTGACCATCGTATCTTCCCGCACCGTGATTGGCTTTAAAATCATCCAGCTCTCGGCCCGTTTGACCTTCAGCACTTCAGCCTGCTGGGCCTCCAGGGACATGTTTTTATGGATCACGCCGATGCCGCCTTCCTGGGCCAGCGCGATCGCCATCGCGGAACCGGTGACCGTATCCATGGCGGCGCTGACCAGCGGAATGTGCAGCGGTATCCGGCGGGAAAATTTGGTGGTGACATCGCATTCGCGGGGTACAACTTCAGAATACTGTGGGATCAATAAAACATCGTCAAAAGTCAAACCTTCATTTATTGTTATCTTTCCCATTATTGATTATATTGAAAAAATGGGATTCGTCAAGGATTTTTCCAAACTGGCTTGACAGGGGTATATTTATAAGTTATACTTTGACGGTATCCGCGGGTGTAGCTCAGTGGTGGAGCATCGGCTTCCCAAGCCGAGGGTCGCGGGTTCAAATCCCGTCGCCCGCTTATATAACTGGTGCAATGATCACGGTTAAAGGACGATCGATAACTAACGCGGGTTTCCCGCGGCAAGAATCCGCGGGATCCTCGTACCGCGAAAACGCGGTACGGGACAAATCCCGTCGCCCGCTTATATAACTGGTGCAATGATCACGGTTAAAGGACGATCGATAACGAACGCGGGTTTCCCGCGGCAAGAATCCGCGAGATCCTCGTACCGCGAAAACGCGGTACGGGACAAATCCCGTCGCCCGCTTGCCCCGCCTTTCAGATAAAGGACCAGCTGGCGTATAGCATAGGACTAATGGCGATCAACAAATAAAGAAAAGACCGACATGCACCATATTCATTTCCGAAGGAGTTAAAGCGATGAAAATAAAGGTGGTTTCGATACTGACGGCGCTGGCCTTGTTGATTCCCGCTTGCGCCGAGATGAACTGGGAAAACATGACGATAAAGGCCACAAGCATGGCACCGACCGACGCGGTTGAACTTCTGCGTCGGGAGTTGTCGAATATTAAGTATGACGCCCGGATATCAGTCGGTGACTTTTTAAACGCCAACTTTGACCGGGCATACCGGCTAAATTCAGTTTTAAACGAGCATCGGGCGGTCCAACAGAATTATCTCACAGACGGCGGCATCGAATATCAGTATCAACTGCCACTGGCGCCCAAAATATTGTCCTTGCTGCTGCCGGATCAAACCGCGCCGCGCCTTGTGGTGCCCATGCTTTGTCCCTGTTGCGGCCAGGAATGGCCTAAGGAAAAGCCCGTGCCCGAAGGCGTTAAACTAATCCCCCGAGAAACGGAAACCACGGAATACACGGGCATCATCATAGACTGCCGCGGTTACTCGATCACCCCCTGCCTTTTTCCCCGAATCATCAATGACCAGAATCAGGAAGTATACTCTGTCAACTTCGCCGACGTGAACGCCTTGGTTGACAACGGCCTTGTCCTCTACAGCACGCAGGATCTCTTTAATCATCCACGGGTCGGTTATAATCCACTGCGGATCACGGCCCGGGGCGCGGCCGGAGTCGGTTCCACGGATATCATGGTATCCAGCTTTGATGCCCGTCGCCTGCACGGGTCAAAACAAATTCTGTCGCTTCTGGAAGAATGCCGCGTCGCCATTATTATCGGGCCCTGATCCTGCTGGCGGTTTTCTTCCTGCATTGCTTTCCCTTCCACCGGCCATCGGAATTTGAAAAAGGATTGAAACGCTATCAGCGCGGCGATTATCCGCGCGCCGCCGGCTATTTCCATGCCTACTGGGAAAAACACCCGAACACCGACACCGTACTTTATTACCTGCAGGATTGTTATTTTCGCCTTGGTCAGAATGAATCATGGCTTGGGGCTCTGGACCAGCTCGCCCGCTTGCAGGTTGACGATATAAACGTATATCTCCCTCTGATCGCCCGGGACCGCCAGCAGGGCCGATGGTCACGTATCATCGAACGGCTTTGCACCCTGCCGCCGACCGCTACGCGTGAGTTTAACCGCCGGTTCGCATTGACCCGCCGTTTCTATGCCGAGCTGGCCTGCGGCGTCAGCGGGCTGGAAAATACCGGCAATCCGCTGGTCACCGCTTTGACGAAAGGATATCTCAACCTCCTGCCCGACGGCCACGCTTACGCCGATGATACCCTGACGCTTGGCCAGCTTATCATGCTCCTGGATCGTTTTCTGCCGGCCGAACCACCGCGGAGTCTACCGCCCCTGCAAACCCTGAAATCAGATTCCTATCTGTATTTTCCCTATCTGCGCCTGGTGGAGCGGGGAATAATCGAATTCGAACCGGCGCTGGTACCGGACCGTCCGGCCAGCCCCGTGGAATGTGCTCAGGCACTGCGCCGGCTTAAAAACAACGGTTATATTAAATGATCGCCACCAGGTTGAAAACCATTGACCGATATTTCATAAAAGAATTCCTGCCTCCCTTTGGTTTCTCGTTGCTGGCGCTGACCTTTCTGCTGCTCATGGATCAACTCTTCCGACTCATCGACCTGATTGTCCGAAAAGGCCTCCCCCTGGACATTGTGGGTTTGATACTGATTTACACGCTGCCGCTCATCATCACCTATACGGCGCCGATGGCGGTTCTGGTAGCCGTGGTCATGTGCTTTGGCCGTATGGCTCAGGAAAATGAAATTCTCGCTTTGAAGACCAGCGGCTTTTCGTTCCGGCAGCTAATGAAAATCCCGCTTGCCCTCATCAGCCTATTCGTGGTGCTCATGATTTTCTTTAACGACCGGGTGGTACCAGAAGCCAACCACCGTGTGCGCAATCTGATGATGGATGTCTCTCGCAAGCGGCCCGCGGTCCGGCTGTCCGAAGGCGTTTTCAGCAATGAATTTCCGGGTTACATGATCCACATCCAGCGTAAGGATGAACGTACTTCCAGAATATATCAAGTTACTATTTACGATCTCCGCAATCATGTCATCGTGACTGCGCCGCGGGGCGAAATCGTTAATCTCGAAGAAAAAGGCATTCTGCAATTTGTCCTTTACGATGGTGAACTGCACCAGCTCATCGAAGAAAACCGCTATCAGAAAACCGTTTTCAGCCGGGAGATCATCAACATGTCGGTGGACACCGATTTGATTCGACGGGAGCGCAAGGCCCGCACCGAGGATGAAATGCCCACCGCCCTTTTGCAGCGGAAACGCCGCGATCTCGATCATGATATCGCGGAATTAAAAAAAACCGTGGCGAAAATGGGCCGCGAAACGATCGAGCAGTATGTCCAGGGAAACACCCA
>CBFGIH010000001.1:6404-32788 GCA_965648775.1 Caldifarciminota bacterium
TTTCATGAATCAAAAAACCACGCAGCTGCGGTCCAAGCTCCGGGAACGGGCGCGCATGGAGATTGAACTCAATAAAAAATATTCCCTGGCCATCGCCGGCCTGGTCTTTCTGATCATGGGTGCTCCGCTCGGCTATGTCTTCCGCCGCGGCGGCAGCGCGGGCATCGTCGTCGGCGTGTTCTTGTTTTCTTTGTATTATATCCTCGTGCTGTCCGGCGAGGAATTTGCGGACCGGCGGGGCTTTTCGCCCTTCTGGGCGATGTGGCTGCCCAATCTCATCCTGCTCATCCCTGGATTTTTCATGTTCATCATGGCCGAGTATGACCGCTGGCCGGTAAGACAAAAAATGGCCCGCTTCCTTTTTCCGCCGCGTTCATGATCCTTATTGAACGCTACGTCCTGAAAAATTATATCCGCTATCAATTGGTGGCGCTGGCGATTCTCGTGTTCATTTACATCATCATCAACCTCTTTGATAACCTCGGCCGGTATCTGGCTCGCAATATTTCCGCCCAGGATATTGCCTTGTTGTATCTCTACCAGATTCCCTGGTACGCGGTCCTTTTGCTGCCCGTGGCCGCTATCATCGGTGTTTTCTTCATTTTTGGTTTCATGACCAAGAATCGAGAATTGATTGCTCTCAAAACCAGCGGGCTGAATGTTTACCGGCTGGTCCGGTTGATTATCCTGGTAGGTGTCGCCACCACTTTTTTTTCTTTCGGGTTCCACGAAACAATCGGCATCTGGGCTCAAAACCGATTATATGAACACCGGGTTAAAAAGATTGATAAAAGACCTCTGCCCACCAATGAACTCCGGCGCAACATCTTCTATTACGGACTCGGCAATTGGCTCTATTATATCCGCGAATTCGATCCCACCGACAACCAGATGAGGGGCGTTACCTTATGGCAGATCGCGCCGGATCAAAGCATCCGCTGCCGAATTGATGCGGAAACCGGCAGGTATTCCCAAGGGTGGATTTTTTACCAGGCCAAGGTCAGAAATTTTGATTCCCTGGGTAATGAAACGGTGATGGACGGCCAGGTGGTCAATATGCCGGAACTCAAGGAACAACCGCGGGATTTTTTAAAACGCCTGAAACCGGTGGAAGAGATGAATTTTCTCGAGATCGAACGTTTTGTCCGGCAGCGGTCCCGGGCAGGCGAAAATGTCAACCGCGAAAAAGCCGAACTTCACTACCGTTTTTCCCGTCCGTTCATCACCATGATCCTCCTGATCATCTGTCTGCCCCTGTCCCTGGTCCTGAAAAAAGGAGGCATTGCCATTGGACTCAGCATCAGTTTTTTACTCGCCTTCTCTTACTGGGGATTGATTCAATCCTGCCTGGCTTACGGAATTGCCGGCGCGATTAATCCTGTTTTAGCCGCCTGGCTGCCCAACATCATCTTCGGGACCATCGCCTGTTTCACGGCCTGGCGAATACCGCGTTAACCAACCGTCACTCAGCGGCGCTAAAAAAAAATAGACAAAACCGCCGCGCTATCGACCATTTGTGCCTTATTGACTTTCCCATAAAAATCAGTACAATCGTCCATTGTTTAATCTTTAGGTTTTAAAAATTTTCTTGGGGGATCGTCTAATGGCTAGGACGATTGGCTCTGGACCAATTGATCGGGGTTCGAATCCCTGTCCCCCAGTATTTTTTTATTTTTAAGAAAAATAATTGTAAATATTGAAAAACCCGCGATGATCTTGGTAACCAGACCGCTGATTCACCGAATTTTTACAATCTTCACGGTTACATCCGTCCCTGCGTCGCTTAAGCGGGCGAAATATACGCCCCCGGATACGGAGCATCCTTTTTCGTCTGTCCCGTCCCAGAATACAGAATTGATAATACCTGAACTACGGAAAGACATGTCCTTCACCAGGCAGCCCGTTGCGGTATAGATCCGCACGCGCAAGGTCTCGATCAAGCATCCTGAATCATGGAGCGTGAATCGTATAGCGTTAGCAAACGGATTGGGCGCAGCGGTCATGGCTCGCGGCCATCCCGCATCATGATCTTTGATCCCGATATCCTGCTCAATCATGCCGTAAATATCATAGTCGGACAGGTTTTCTGACCAAAAACATGATCGGTATCCGAGCCCGGCCGCGGCTGCCGGGTGTCCCCGAAGATGAAAGACGCTGTCAGAAATAACCATGGGGCCGGTGATCGGCTTACCGGCCTGATCCAGGAACATGCCCCGGATCTGTCCTGGTCCGTTTTCCCAAACCAGAAAATAATTCTCGCCGTCAAAGACAAGGTCGGGATTGTTTTCCGCTACCAGCTCCTGAACCAGAATCATGGGCGTGTCGATCGGCATCCCGCCGCGAAGCAACCGGCCGAAAATATCCAGGGTACCGGTTGCGCCGAAATCCGGCCAGACGACGAGATAATCAGTGCCGTCGAAGGCCGCGGCTGGTCGCGCCGCGGCAGCGCTGATGGCGGCGATCCGCATGACCGTATCCTGCGGTAAGGCCTGATCGTCCACAAATCGACCGCAGACCGCATCGAATTCGCGCGACCAGAGAATCAGCGTCTGGCCCGAGCCGCGCACCGCTACCGGATAATTATTGCCCTGGTCAATCGTATAACCGGTGTCCATGACAATTCCCTGGGGCGATACGCGGGACGCAACCACGCCTTTATTTTCCCGCGCGTCCCAAAAAGAAACAATGTAATCTGCGCTGTTGAAAATCACGGATGGAATATTCTGACCGCCCTCGGCATTGCAGATGAAAACGGTATCCAGAATCGTCAATTGGGGCGTGACCCGCACTCCCCAGATATCAGCATTACTTCAACAGCTGTCCTGGATTGCCACCAGAAAATTAACACCATCAAACGCCGCATCGACCCATTCGCCGCGGTCACGAAGAATTTCCCGGCCTTCGGGATCGATAACCGTACCGTCATTCGCAATCCGGGCGGCAAAAACTGAGCGATCAGGAGGGTAATATCTGAGATCCAACCAGAAAACATAAAAAGTGTCATTATGGCTGATTACCGAAGGATAAAGTTGATCATTGAATGCTTCGGAAACAGGGAAGGAACTTCCCAGGAAAAGCAGCCACCATAAAGTCGGCATAAAATCAGGGATTAGCATTCAGGGATTAGGATTAAGCAATACTCACGAATTAATGCCTAATATTAATTTCTCTTTCCTGATCCCGCTCAAATGCCGGGGGCGGGATTTGAACCCGCATGCCCGAAGGCCTACGCCCCTCAAACGTATGTGTCTGCCAATTCCACCACCCCGGCAGGTTGATAAATATACTATAAAATCAACCGCTTGTCAATTATCATCCCGGGCGGGAAAGACGGATAAATGGGTTTTAATGATTGCCCGTCGGTTTTAAATGATTTTTTGTTCCTTGAATTGAAGCCGATTCCGGCTATAATTTTCCATGCCGGTCATTCTTGATTCGAATAACCGCCAAATTCCGGTCGGCGCCGAACTTATCGCTCTCAATGGACATCGAATCGACGATTTCCTGGATTTTCGTTTTTATCATGAACCGGGCCAGGACCGCCGGGTCACCATCCGACACCATGGCCGGCGCCGACAAATATTGATTCGGGCGATGACGCCCTTAAACCTCACGCTGTCGGATCCGGTCTATCGTCGTTGTCAGAATGACTGCGCTTTCTGTTTTGTCAATGGCCTGCCCGGCGGACTCCGGCCCGAACTTTATTATCGGGATGATGACTATCGGTTGTCTTTCCTGTTCGGTAATTTTTTGAGTTTAACCAATCTGACCGGAAAAGATATTTGTCGAATCGCCCGGCTCCGGCTTTCCCCCCTTTATGTCTCGGTCCACGCCACGGTCCCGGCAGTGCGCCGGCGGCTTTTTCAAAACAAACGGGCAGGATTAATCATGGAACAGTTAAAAAACCTGATTCGGTGCGGTATTGCGATCCACGCACAGGTGGTAGTTTTGCCGGGCATCAATGATGCCGCGGTATTGAACCGGACAATCAAGGATTTAACCGCTCTTTACCCGGGCGTCGCTTCCATCGGCGTCGTGCCCGTTGGCGTTTCCCGCTTTTTGAAAGGAATCAAACCGATGTCGCGCCGCGCCGCGGCTGCAGTCTTGACCGCGGTCCAGCGGTTTCATGTTTTCTGCCGGCGAAAGTTCGGCCACGGATTAGTGTATGCAGCGGACGAATTTTATCTTAAATCCGGCACGGCCATTCCCGCCGCCGGTTATTATGACGATTTTCCCCAGCAAGAAAATGGTATTGGCATGGTTCGACGATTTATGGACGAAACGGCTCAGCCGAAATTGCGGCCGCCGCGTGCCGGACGGTTCCTGTTTCTCACCGGCGAACTTGCTTATCCCTGCCTGCGGCGCCTGGCCCGGATCCTGAGCAGCCGTGCCGGAAATAGTAAAATAAAAATTAAAGTCGAGCCCGTGCGCAACCGTTTTTTCGGTCCCGGGGTGAATGTCGCCGGCCTTTTGACCGGTCAGGACCTTGAAAAACACATCTCCCGAAATGGCCGGAAATTCGACCGCATCGTTCTACCGCCCACCTGCGTGAATGAAAAAAGGCGCTTTCTCGATAACTGGACCATTGACGACCGCCGGGTCATCGTTGCGCCCCCCACCCTCAAGGAATTAATGCGATGCCTGTAATCGCCATTGTCGGCCGTAAGAATGTCGGAAAATCCACCATCTTCAACCGGCTCGTCGGCATGAAACGCTCCATTGTTTATCACGAACCGGGTGTTACGCGGGATCGGGTTTATGGGGAAATTCTCTGGCGGGGCCGAACTTTCACCGTGATCGACACCGGCGGCTTTTTTCCCGAAGAAGAAATCACCCTGGCCGCTAAAATCATGAACCAGATCGAAATGGCGTTGCAGGAAGCAGATCTGATTTTTTTTGTCGTCGATAACCGTCAGGGCCTCACCGCGATGGATGATGAAATCGCCCGGCGCCTGCGCGTTCTCGGTAAACCGATCTTCCTGATCGTCAACAAAGTTGACACCAGCCGCGAGGAAACCAAAATGTGGGATTTCAGCCGGCTCGGTCTGGAACAAATCTTTCCGGTATCTGCCGAAGCCGGGCTGGGCTTTGGAGAAATCCTGGACGCCGCGGCCTTGCTCCTGCCCAAACCTTCACCGCTCCGGCGGGACAAGCGAATCAGAGTTCTGATTCTGGGACGACCCAATGCCGGCAAGTCCACCCTGCTCAACACCATCATTCGTCAGGAACGAGCGATTGTCGACGAGCATCCCGGCACGACCCGGGATCCGGTGAATGCGCGCTTTGATTTCCGCGGTCAGGTCCTGGAGTTAATCGACACCTGCGGTTTCAAAAAACGATCCCGTCTCCAGGAACCGGTCGAATTCTATTCGGCCATGCGGGCCATCCGGTTCATTGACGAGACGGATATCGCAATCTTGCTGTTTGACATTACCCAGGGGGTGGTCGGCGAGGATCGCCGCATTTCCTCCCTGCTTTTGGCCAAAGCCCGGAGCATTATCATTGCTCCCAACAAGATTGACCTGATTTCCAGAAAAGATGTGTCCCGGGTAATTCACGCCGCCCGTCAATCTTTCAACTATCTTGAATTCGCGCCGGTCATCCCGATTTCGGCCCGATCCCGGCTCAATATCGAAATGCTATTGAATACGATCCTGGACGTTCACGCCGAAGGCGGAAAAACCGCGGACAAAAAAGTCCTGCGCGGTTTGACTGAGGGGTTAAAACCACCGGCCAATGGCGAAGTGGTGAAAATGGTCCAGACCGCAACGCGGCCGCCGGTTTTCCGCCTGACCGCGACCCGGCCGCTCAAGGAAAATTACCTGCGGTATGTACGGCATGAAATCCGGCGTTATTTCGGTTTCCAGGGCGTGCCCGTGCTGTTGAAAACCACGGTGCTCAGGAAATCATGAAGCTCTATCTTTTTTCATTTTTTTTCGGGGCGGCCTGCGGTATGATCCCTTTTTCTTTTTTGCTGGGCCTTGTCCGCGGGGTCGATATCCGTCAGGTGGGCAGCGGCAATATTGGCGCGACCAATCTCTCCCGTCATCTGGGCCCGGTATATTTTTTGGCCGGTTTCCTGCTGGATGGACTGAAAGGACTGATACCCGTACTCCTTTGCCGGCATTGGGGATGGTCATCAACCCTGGCGGGCAGCGCGGCGATTCTGGGGCATGTCTTCAATCCGTTTTTTCATTTTCGGGGCGGCAAAGGCGTGTCCACTATGATCGGGGCCACCCTCGGGCTGATGCCTAAATCCTTTCTGTGCGGATTGGCGGCCTGGTTGATCATGTACCTTGGCACATTGATTGTTTCCTGCGCTTCCCTGGCGCTGGCGGTGACCCTGCCGGTGGCTGCGTTCCTCCTGCGCGACGGGACGCTGCTCGACCGGATCTTCATTGTTCTGCTCGGCCTGCTGGTCATCGCCAGCCACCGCTCGAATATCCGCCGCCTGCTTAGGAAAGAAGAACCAAAGACCGTGCTCTGGAGGAAAAAAGGAGCATGATATGAAGATCGCTGTTCTGGGATGCGGAAACTGGGGATCGGTTTTCGCTGTCATCCAGTCCCGCAATGGTCACCAGGTCCGGGTCTGGGAATTCAACTGCCGCCGGGCTCGGCTGGTTCAGAAAACCCGCGACAACCGACCGTTTCTTACCGGCTACCGGCTGCCGGTGGCGATCACGATCAGCCCTGATCTGCGCTTGGTGCTGAGCGGCGCGGAACTCACGGTTTTTGCCGTACCCTGCCAGGTCCTGCCGGGCGTCGTCGCCGCCGTTCGAAAAACCGGTTTGCCCGTATCCCTGGCCTTGAGTCTGATCAAAGGCATCGATATCAAATCGTTGCGCCTGCCGTCTTCGGTCATTTTTCAGGGACTCGCGGACCGACCTGACATCTGCGTGCTTTCTGGGCCGTCGATCGCCAATGAAATCATCCGCGGCGAACCTACGGCGGTAATCCTGGTGGGACCGAAAAAACCAGCGCAGCAACTGCAGCAGGCATTGGCTACCAGGAACTTGAGAATTTATCTGGGCCGGGATACGGTCGGCGTCGAACTGGCCGGCGCGGCAAAAAACGTGATCGCCATCGCCGCCGGTATCTGTGAAGGCCTCGGTTTTGGCACCAATATCCGGGGCGCGCTGATTGCCCGCGGCCTGGTGGAATTGCAGCGTTTGGGCATCTGCCTCGGTGCCCGGCCGGAAACATTCTGGGGCTTAGCCGGGGTCGGCGATCTAATCACCACTGCCTTCAGTGAAGAATCTCGGAACCACCGGGCAGGCCGTTTCTTCGCAAGGGGCTTGACAATCGGTGAAATTCGGAGGAAAATGGTAATGGTCGCTGAAGGCATCCCGACCGCACGGGCGCTTCATGATCTGGCCGGTCGGCACGGTGTGGAAATGCCCATTTGTGAAACTGTTTACCGGATTATCTATCAGCGGCTGCCGGTTCGGAAAGGTCTGCACGATCTGATGAACCGGCCCCTCAAGGACGAATAAACGAGTAAGGAGGGCCTGTGACTGAAAAAGAATATTACTCGATCCGCGAAGTGGCGGAGCTGCTTGAAATTAAACCCTATATCCTGCGTTACTGGGAAAAGGAGTTCGCCATTCTCCGGCCAAAGCGTAACCGCGTGGGGCGCCGTTATTACTCACGCAAGGACATTGATTTGATCCGTTCCATCAAACGGATTCTTTATGAAAAAGGTTACACGATCGCCGGCGCCAAGAAGAAACTGGCCATGGTCACTGAAGGTCCCGAGCAACTTTCCCTGCCCATCCAGTCCAGCGGTAAGATCCTGAAAGAAATCAGGGATGAATTGGTTTTGATCAGGGAGATGCTGGGAAAGTGAGATGATAAACCGCGTGCTATTTCATGAGGCGGTTGAGCGCCTCGAAATAGCGGGCGACGGTCTTGTCCACGATGTCAGGCGGTAATTCGGGCGGGGGCGAATTGCGATCCCAATTCACGCTCAACAGGTAATTCCGGACAAACTGCTTGTCGTACGATGCCTGTTCACCGCCGGGTTGATACAGGCTTAACTCCCAGAACCGGCTCGAATCCGGCGTGAAGATTTCGTCGATGAGCAGAAGCCGGTCCTCCAATAACCCAAACTCAAATTTCGTGTCGGCGATGATGATGCCGCGCTTCAGGGCATAATCATGGGCAAATCGGTAAAGATTGATGCTGACATCGCGCAGGGTCCCGGCATTCTTATTCCCCACGATGCTGGCCATCCGTTCAAAACTTATGTTCTCGTCATGACCGCTTTCGGCTTTGGTCGCGGGCGTGAATACTGGCTCGGGTAATCTGTCGCCTTGCTTCAGACCGACGAACTTCTGGCCCGCGACCAAACCGGTCTGCTGATATTCTGCCCAGGCCGACCCGGAGATGTATCCCCGGACCACGCACTCGACGGTCAAAGGCCGGCTTTTGCGCACCAACATGGACCGTCCCGTTAGAATCTCACGATGAGGATGAAGCAAAGCCGGGTAGGCATCGGGATCGTCGGTGAGAAAATGGTTGGGAACGATATCTCTGGTCAGCTGAAACCAAAAAACGGAAAGCCTGGTCAGGATTTCTCCTTTATGCGGGATCAGGGTCGGCAAAATCCAATCAAAGGCGCTGATCCGGTCAGAAGCGACAATCAGCAGCTTGTCTTCGATCTCGAATACTTCGCGGACTTTGCCCTTTTTAAACAGCGGGACGCCCGGCAGGTCAATGCGACCCACGGGTTCAGTCATAGAAAGTGATATCTTTTACAGCAGACAACAGGGCAAAGATCCGTTCGTTGTTGCTTTCTGGATCAATCGGCGAGAAGAAAAATCCCCGGCGCTGCGGTGAATATCCCATGGTCAAACCAAAAAGCACTTCTCCGTCAATGAATTCCACCTTTACCTTTTTACCGATCAGAGTTTTGTCCTGGATCTCATCAAAGGTCTTTTTTACCACCGGTCGGGCACGTTTCTTTCCCAGCAGTTCTTTGACGAAAAACACCGCCTTTAAGTTGGTCAGCTTCACGGGCACGGATTTTTCCCGGCCGCTTTCTTTGACAATCAGATGAAAAAGTTCTTTGTGCGGCTGGAAATCCGTGGTGTAACCTCTTTCCAGTCGGCCATCCAGATAGTGGACAACCACTTTATTTGGCATAGAAGGTCATTATATTCAACGACGGGATAAAGTCAAGAAATTCAGTGAAATAAGAAAAACTAAGGAGTTTTTTCGTCCAGTTTCATCTGCAATTCCATCAGGGTTTCAATCGCTTCGCCGTATTGCTCCTTATCTATCAGCGCGATCACCTTGGCCCGGTATTCAGCTTTGATACTGGCCTTTTTATCGGGGATGCCCAGACTATCCAGCTCAAACTCGTGCATGCCTTCGGTGCGGAATTCACGTTTGACCGGCGGTTCTTTTACGACCGGCAACGGCTTTTCCGGCGGTGGAGTCTTGTCCTGCGAAATATGGGTAACCACGATATCCGCGGGCACGGTCCCGGGTTCAACCTTAGTTTCTTTTTCTTTTTTCTTGATCACCGAATCGAAAACTGATTCCGGTTTTTTTTCTTTCTTGAGCCGATTTAGAATATCCATGGAAAATCCTCCGAATTTGGCTGGTGCCCCATAGCTAAGGGCCACGGAAAAAAACGGTTGATTATTTTGGCTGGTTGAGAACAGGGCATTATTTTGCTATCTTCCCTTCCTTATAAAGTGCGATCGCCTCCCTGGCTTCGGCGTTGGTGGGGTCGATTTCCAGCGCCCGCTGGAAAGCCTGCAGGGCTTCGTCATACTTCTCCATCTCCAGCAGGGATTTACCGAGATGCACGTGTGCCAGGGTATAATTCACGTTGCGCTTCAGCGCTTCCTGAAACGCCATGACCGCGTCTTCGATCTTTTTCATCTTGAGATGCAGAAGTCCCAGGTTGTTGTAAATCTCGGCCAGATTCGGTTCGATTTGCAGCGCCTGTTGATACGACTTGAGC
This sequence comes from Caldifarciminota bacterium, assembly GCA_965648775.1. Taxonomy (GTDB): domain Bacteria; phylum Hydrothermota; class Tepidihabitantia; order SM23-42; family JAOAFX01; genus CBFGIH01. Next base: position 16,378 of record CBFGIH010000001.1, read on the forward strand.
GCTTCCTCATGCCGGCCCAGCTCACCGAGAATCAATCCCTTGAGATTGTAAAATTCGGCGGTGGCATTGATCTCCAGGGCTTTATCAATTTCGTTCAGCGCCAGTTCCGGTGTGCCCCGGTAGTAGTACAACGTCGCCCGGTCAAAATGATCAACCGCCTCCTTGAGCCGCGCCTGCGCCTGTTCCTGCCGGTATCGTTCCTCTTCTTTTTCAAAATAGGTGCGGACATGATCCAGGATTTCGCGGGTGTTATCCGCCAGCTGGGTCTGACGGTTGAACAATGATTGGAACTCCTGCTGCACCTCGCCGGTCATGCGGGCCAGCTGTTCGTTGAGGCCCTGAAATTTGTCCGCCAGCTGGGCGATGTCATTGAAAGTCTTTTCATACTGCTGCTCGAGGGCGCCGATTTCTTTTTTCATTTCGCCCACCAGATCCAGCACGCTCTGATTCATGGACGCGCCGACCTGATCGACTCCTTTGCGCATGCCCTCGGCCAGACCGGCGATCTTGCCCAGCGATTCCAGATAATTGTGATTTAGTTCGCGCATGGCGCTGCTCATTTCGCTGACCTGTTTCCGGGATTGATCGAAGATGTCCTCGGATTTGCTCATGCCCGAGAGAATCAGCGCCAGGGCATTGCGGGTTTCCGAATTGAGGTTAGTGATTTCCGTTTTGATCGTCTCGATGTTGCGGGCAATCTCATTCTTGAAATCACCCATGATTGCTGCCGCATCTCCGCGCAGGCCAACGACCTCGCCGCGGATCGTGCCAATGTGATCAAGGCTGCCGTCGAAGCCGGTCTTAAGGTTCTGTGCCAGGTTGGCGGTGTCGCTGCGCAGGCCGCCGATATCCAGTTTAATGCCCACGATGCTCTCCACGTTACGGGCAATTTCGCCCTGGATATTTTCCATAGCCGAGCCCGCCTGAGATCGCAAACCGCTGATTTCTTCCTTGACCGCCTGCAGGCTCTCCAGACTCCGCGTGATTTCATTGCGGAAAGCATCGGCCAGGGCGGCCGTGTCGCCGCGCAGACCGCTGATCTCGTTGCGAAGCATATCACCGAGCGCCTTGCTGACACCTTCTCCGATTTCGCTGATGCGGCGAAGAAGATCCTGGAGTTTTTCTTCCTGGCGCGTCAGCGGGTCCACGAGGCCTTTGATCACTTCGTCCATCTTGCCAGTGGTTGCGCTGCGGAAATCCGCCAGGTCAGTCTTGATCGCTTCTGTGATGGTCCCCACATCGACAATCACATTGCGGATTCCCTCATTGCCTTGCCGGACTGATTCCCCGAGTGATTTGTTGAACTGATCGAACATTTCCTGAAGTACCTGCTGCCGGGACCGGCTGTCATCCTTGAGTCCAGCCAATTCCGCGCGGACCGTCTCGCTGATGCCGCCGATACCGCCGGCGACCGCTTCCAGCTTATCGAGAAAGCGCAAATAGTCCTGATTCGCCGCGGCGGTTTTGCTGATTTCCGCCACCACGGCTTCCAGACCCGCCTGCTGGCTCGCCTGCAACCGTTCGAAGGTGGTCTTGAGCGTTTCCAGCTGTCGATTCAAGTTTTCTTCCGACGTCTGAAGCCGCTGGCCGTTTTCCATCGCGAAATTTTTGAATTCTTCGGCAAATTTCGCCTGACCAGATAGCGTTTCACTTTCCAGCTCCCGCAGAGCCTCAAGGGAGGAGGTGAGGCGGTCGGCGGTTTGACCCAGCAACTGGCCCAGTTCCGCGATGGCGGCGTTGAGCTTTTCACTTGGTGCGCCGAAGATCCCCGGCAGGGATTCCCTGAGCGCGATGAGGTTATTGGCGGTTTCGGTCATTCGACTCGCCAGATTGCCCGAAGCGCCGTTGATTAATTCGGACAGCCGGTCAAATCCTAAAATTAAAACCTCATTCTGTTTTTTCATGATTTCAAACCGCGACAGAACAGCCTCCTGCAGGGTCTGCGCCGCGGTGGTTAAGGATGCGGCCATGACCTCACCGCGATGGGACATTTCGTCCTTAATTTCTTTGATGCCCGCTTTCAAATCATCGATCAGGATACCGTCTTTGATATTAGCCGATAAAAGCGAACAGAGTTTGGTGGCGCCGTCGTAAACCATGCATTCATTCTTTATGCATTCCTGGATTTCAAGCTCTTCGCTGACGTGCCGGCCTTCTCGGTCGAACACCGCTTTTTTTCTGACTAAAAACGGGCATTTCATCACATCCTCCCTTCAATGAATATTTTCCCTTTTGCCAATCTCCGTTCCTGGGCTCGCTTTTGATATGATTCGATCTGCTTTTCCACCCCGCTGATGCCGGACTGGCGTAGGACCGCGGCGGCGGTTTCATAAGAGCCCAGCATCTCGTAGATCAGGGCATAGAGCGGCGCAGTCTCCGCGTCAACCGGCAAAGTCTTTATGACCTCCAGGGCCTTGATTGGCTGACGGGTTTGAAGAAAAATCCTGGCGCGCAGAATGGTCTGACGACGCTGCATTTCCGGGTTCGTGACCTGAAAAGCGATTTCCCGTTCGGCTTCGACCAGATGGCCTGCTTCCAGATGAACCGCCGCCCGGGACAGGCGATCGTCTTCGCGGTCGCCGGTGATCGTTTCTAAGCGGTGGCGCTGATAATCAGCACGGGTTTTCTTCATGAGCCGGTATATCGCCCGGCGGTCCTTCGTGGTAACCAGCAGATCTCGGTATATCTCCAGGGCTTTTTCTGAATCGCCCATTTCGTAGTAGACCTGAGCTGCACGCAGGCGGATTTCCTCGCGCCGGGTCGGCAACAGTCCTTCCGCCTTGCGCAAGGCGCCGAGGGCAGGTTCATATTTTTTCTCATGCTGAAAGAGACGGGCCGCCAGTAAAAAGGCCTCGGCGTTCCCGCTGTCAAGCCGGATCACTTGCTGGAGCTGTTTCAGAATTTCCGTGCTCCGGTCTGGCGCGGCGTAAAACATTTTTTCCAGCAGCTCAACCGCCTGTTTTATTTCCCCGGTTACAATCTTCAGCGAAGCGACATAAAGCATGATATCCGGGCTGTGCGCCAAGTGCGGCATTAACTCGTCAATCACGCGGGGCGCTTCGGCAGGCGAGATGTCAATCAGGCGGCGGCCGACTTCGATGGCTTTCTGGTATTCGCCTTCATTGAGAAAATAGTACAACAGCAGATGATAGGCCGGAATATGGGCGGGATTTTTTTCTAAAATTCTGGGTATGAACGTTTTGACCCAGTCTCCTTCGCGGTTGTCGATCCGGTATATTTCGCCGGCCAGATCCAGGGCATCCTCCAGGTTATTGAAGTTGAAGTAAATCTCCGCCAGGCCTTTTCGGGATTCAATGTCCCGGGGATCGTCGGCGCAAATTTTTTTCATTTCGGTGATGGCGGGCTCGCGGTAAGATTTATCCGCCTGCTGCGCTTCAATGTAATATTTAACCGCGGAACCCCGGATGCCGGCCAGGTGATAAACCCGACCCAGGGAAAACTGTAAAAGCGGCTGGGGTTGTTGTTTAATCAGTTTCTCGAATAGAGGGATAACCTGCTTGACAAAACCGGCATCGAGTTCGCTGGCCTGGAGGAGATGCCGGATGCCCTCGTCATGTTTCTTCAGGATTAATTCAATGTTGCCGAGGGCAAAAAGAATGCGGGGATTGGCCAGGGCCTTGGCGGCCAGGACTTTCAATTCTTCATAGACGTATTCGGCCCGGGCCGGCAGAATGCGGGCGGTGAGCAGATATTCATCCACCGCTTCATCAATGCGCTGGGCCTTGGCCAGGGCGCGGCCCCGGGCAAAATGCGCCGGCACGTTGCTCTTGTCAATCTGCAATATTTTATCCAGGTAGCGGATGACCTCGGCCGAGTGATCCTCGTTGCCTTCAAGAGAAAGCATGAGGGGCCGAACGCCATCGGTAAGATTGCCGCTTTCCACCAGGGCTTGTCCCATTTTCAAATTGAAATACTGCGCCTCGGGGCCGAAAACCTCTATCCCCTTGCGGGCTTCTTCAATGACTCGATCCCAGATTTTCCGATTGAAAAAAGTGTCGATCAGCAGGACTCTGACTTCCCGATCCTTGGGAAAGTTCTTCAGGGTATCATAAAATTCATCAATGATTTCAAAAAATGCCTTGGGATCGACGGTCTGCGCGGTTTTGAAAAAACGGGTGGCGATCTCGACATCGCCTTCCTTCATGAATAAACGAGCCGCGGCTAAAAGCAGCGGCACGGCCTGGGGCCGGGCTTGAATGACTTCGATCATCGCCCGCTTGACTGTTTCCTTCTGCTCGGCCTGGCCGAGCCAGCGCTCAAAAATTTTCACGGCCTGTTCGTGCTCGCCGCAAAAAGCGTGAAGCCGAGCCTCGGCCAATTCAAAGGCGAAAGGTTCGGCGGCGCGGTGGCGCTGGTAAAAAGCCAGAATTTTCTTGCCCAGGTTGGGCTGGCGGCTAACAATCTCGTCAAGGGTGGGCAGGTAAGCGATAACCTCTTCCAGCGGGCCGCTTAATTTGGGTTCCAGCAGGGCATAGGCCTGATCCGCCTTGCCGCGCCGCGCCAGCGTGCGGGCGTGCAGATTGATATAATCCGGATCCGTCGGTTTCTGTTTCAAAATCTGGGCAGTGGCTTTTTCGACCAGGTCCTCTTCACCGGTTTCAGTGAGATTTTCCAGAATCACCAGCACGTTTTCCTTGTCTCCCTTCTGCGCCAGGCAAAGCGCCATCAGATAAAGCGCTCGGCGGTTTGAAATATCGCGCTCCAGAATCGCATTGAGATTCTGGATGTACTCCTCGGTGAGACCCGGATCGTTCTGATAGGCTTGATCAATGACTTCAACGGCAGCGGCTAAATTGTTCTGTTTCAGGTGCAGGGTGACAAAACCCTGAATGACCTGGGGATTGTTGGGTTCCTTCTTAAATGCCTGTTGATATTTCTTGAGAATAACCGGATACTGGTCGGGAGCAATTTCCAGCAACCGGTCAAATTCATTGATCGCCAGCGAAACCCGGCCGCCCTGAAGGTACGCGTCGCTGAGCGCCACCAGAATTTTCAATTCTTTGGGATATACCTTCTCCAGTTCCCGCAGCGCCTTGACCACATCATCAACTTTCGCCGGGTCTTTCTGCAATAAATGCTGTAAACCCTGAATCGAAGCGTCAAGGTCGCCCTTCTTGATATGAAGTTCCGTGAGCAGCTGGGCAAAGGCTTCTTCGTGATCCCGAGGGGGCTTGGTGGCGGTGATGGTCTCAATCAACGGATCAACAAAATCGGGGAATTTTTCAAGCGTCCGGTGAGCGGCGCTCAAACCTTCTTCGTACATCCGCTGACGGAAAAGAGCTTTCAATAAAGCCAGCGAGGCATAAGGATCGTTGTAGCGCTCGCGGACCGTGGCGCGAGCCCACGACATGATCTGCGGTAAGAAGGACTCGTGGCTCAGGAGAAAATCAATGAGTTCCAGCGCTTTCGCGCCTTCCTGCAGAAAAAAATGAATCGAGGCCAGCGTCAAGATGCTTTCCAGTTCCCGTTTATTGGGAACTTTTTTATTGAGCGCGGCCTGGTGTATTTTTTCATAACGGGTTATCAGCAGTTTTATTTCCCGTTCGTTGAACGCTCGCAGGACTTTGGCAATTTCGTCAAATTGCTGGTTTGATACGTAGGTCTGGATCAGCAGATCGCCGGCATCAATCGAGGTTTTGCGGTAGAAAAGATCGGAAACCAGGGCGACGACTTCATCCATCCGGTTGGGCGCGATTTTTTGCAGATCCCGCAACAATTCGATGGCCTGGCTGCGCTGTTCTACTTCAAAATAGAGCCGGCCGAGTTCGAGATAGGCGTCAAAAGCCTGTTCGTCTTCTGTCAGATTATCCTCAAGAATTTTAATGGCTGCGTTAGTCTTGCCCTCTTTGAGGTATTCCCGTGCGCGCTGCAAGGCTTTCTGGGGATCCCGGCTGCCGAAAAACTCAAACATTGCTCGCTCTCCGTTTCAACTCGTCACGTTTCCAGGCCAGGGCATCAATCAGCGAATGAACGGGTTCGCTGCCCGCGGCCACGAGCACGCCGCTTAAACCGTAATCAAGCCAGTGGGCAATCCGGGATTGCGCCGTCAAGCCGAGTTCCCGGATGATCCCGAATCTAAAGACAAAGGTTATCAGAAGGCCCAGGACCAGGCTGACGGCCCAGGCATAAATCCGCCGCCGGGAAGCAGGCAGGAGGTAGAGAATTTTTTCGGTAACCCGCTCCACGATCAGGGATAGCCCCAGCAGAAAAATGATAATCTTGCCGGTCATGAGATTATTTTAATGTAACCACCGGGTTCTAACCATAAATTGCTTAATGCCTTTCTTTTCCTGACTTCATCGCCTTTGCAGCGGCCGTGTCCGTTAGAACGGACGGTCGATTAAAATGTCTTGGCGATCGAAAAAATGCTCTTCAACTGCTCGTCGGTTTTACGCAGCCGGGCGCTGAGCGTCCGGGTGAAAACCCAAAGCAGTTTGTATGCGATCCCCGTCTCCTGAGCCAGGAGTTTTCGGAAATCATCTTTGCCGATCAAGAGCAGAATCGTATCGTCATTGGCGATCGCTGAAGCCGACCGCGGGACATCATCGATGAGGGCCATCTCACCAAAGTACTCCCCCTCGCGCAGGATGGTCAATGCTTCTTCGCCCACACCCGGGACAATGGTGGAAATGCGCACACTGCCGGCAACGATCAGATAAAAAGCGTCGCCGGCATCCCCTTCCTTGAAGATGATGTCACCTTTTTTGGCCCTTCTTTCCCTGGAGATGGAAATTAAAATATCCATCTCACTCGGCGTGAGTTCCCGGAACAGGTATACTTGACTGAGTGCTTCTTTTTCCTTCACCGGGCCTCCTGAGCCAGACGGCAGGCTTCGCCGCGCTTGATCGTTCCGGTCTCCCGGGTCCAGGTCAGCAGGCCGATTGAGGCATACTGAAAAACCGACATGATCTGCACCTTGCCGATATTAAAATCGGGCATTTTTTTGCCGTCGATAATCCGCTCTTGATAAACATTAAAGATATCGCCGACGGCAACCTGCGCTTCTTCGCCCTGATCCAGCACGACATAGATATGAGGATTGGTGACGAATTTGCTGAAATCGATCAGATCCACGATATACGCGATCAACTCGCGGGACGCGTCCACCAAGGCGACGTTGGACGGCGAGACCATCGGTTCATAGGGCTGAACCAGATCGCCGATTTTGATCACATCGTAGGAGGTGATGACTTTGCAGCGGGCACCATCTTCTCCGACTTCCTGCACCTCAGCCTTGCCGAGAATAATTATCTGTTTGCCCAGAAACTTACCCGTTTTAGGCGAATCATAATCCTTGCCTTTTCGGTATATGGTCAGGATATCGCCGGGCTTGACATCCGAACGGCGATCAATGTAAATCCGGTCATAGGTCGTGATGCTTCTCTCTGGTGCGGGTTCGGTGCCAATGATTTTTCCCCAAAGAGGCAGGTCCTCGGTGACAATGAATCCGGCACGGTGTAAAAATGGTTCACTGAAGATATGCTCCTCGCTCTTTACCACTGAGATGATCTCAGCGGTTTTCTTGACCGGCGCCGGCGGTGGTGCTGTCGGCACATAAGACGGCGGCGGGGTGACCGTGGTTTCCGGCGCGGCGGCCGTGGCTTCCGGCGATGGCGGAATCACAAAAACCTGATCCGGATAGATCCAATGCGGATCCTGAATTTTGGTCAGATTTGCCCGCCAGATATAAGGCCACAAAAAAGCGTTTTGATAGTAGAAGTGAGCGATGTCCCAAAGGGTATCGCCCTCTTTCACGGTATGGGTTGTTTCCTGAGCCATGCCGCTCAGAGCTATGAATAACAACAGAATGACCATCTTCTTCATCTCTACCTCCTTGGTTTCCGACGCACTAATTGTTCCATCGTCCCAGCAGGTTGCGGACGCGGACAATTTTATTGCGATTCTTGAACACCCGGGCGACCCGCGGCCCGATCCCCGAGGTGATTTCGTAAACAATGGTCTTGCACTTGGTCGCGCATTCCTCCGCGGTTATCTCCTCGCGGCCGTCCCGGCCGATCAGAGTCACGACATCGCCGATGCCTGTCTCCGGCACGTCCGTGATATCGATCATGAGCAGATCCATGCATACCGTGCCGATAATCTTTGCCCGGCGGCCGCGGCAGAGGACTTCTCCGATATTGGAAAGCATGCGGGGGTAACCGTCGCCGTAACCCACGCTGACCGTGGCGATCCGGCTCCGGCGGGCAGTGCGGTAGGTATGACCGTAACTGACCGGGGTGTTGGGCGGGACTTCACGGATATTCACGATTTTGGACTTCAGTGTCATGACCGGTTTAAAATCGTCTCCGTAATATACATTCGGCGAAGAACGCAGGCCATATAAAGAAATGCCGGGCCGAACCAGGTTGAACAAGGCGTCCGGAAAATTGAATAAACCTGACGAATTCGCCATATGATAGTATTTAAAACGCGCGCCATTTTTACGGAGGCCATTGAGCAGGCGGTTGAAATTCTGAATCTGCCGGCTGGTGAAATTACCGTCCGCATCGGCCAAAGGAAAATGAGAAAATAGACCCGTAATCTTGACGTGCGGCGAAGCGGTCAATAGTTTCATGGCATCCGCCGCTTCGCAGAAGGGTATGCCGGTGCGAGTCATGCCGGTGTCTATTTCCACATGCGCCGTGATCACCGTGCCCAGAGTCCGAGCCCGCTGATTGAGTTCACGGTAGAAAGCCAGCTCTGAAATTGTGGGAATTAAATTGTGTTCAATGATTTCATCAATCTGGTTGTAAAGGATCGGACTCAAGACCAGGATATCAGTCGTAATGCCGGCCTGGCGGAGTTCAATCCCCTCTTCCACGCTGGCCACTCCAAAAAAATCCACGCCTTCCGCGCTTAAGGTCTCGGCGATTTCCACTGCGCCGTGTCCATAGGCATCGGCTTTTATCGCCGCCATGATTTTAGCGCGATGAGCCTGACGTTTAATCAGTCGATAATTCATGATCAACCGGTCCAGCGCGATTTCCGCCCAGACGCGGCCTTCCATTCCGATCATTAAACAAATAATATATATATTTAATAAAAAATCAAGGGGTAATTGCAGGACCTTCGGTAAAATCAGGGTTTTTTCATCAGGCCGCTGAAAAAAAGGTGCGATTTCTTGGCCTGATTAATGTTTTGATTCACCACCAGGATCGTATCATCGCCGGCCACGGTACCCATGATTCCGGTAATTTTCGCGTTATCGATCACCCGGCTCACGGCCTGCGCCTCACCGGGAATGGTTTTGACCAGGATCAGATTGCCCACGCGGACCAGATCCTGGACCGCGCTGATGAATTTGATCTGAAGCGTTTTGGCATTGGCCGGCACCGATTCCGCGACCAGCTTGTAAGCGGCACCGGACAGCCCTTCGGGCATTTTCGTAACCCCCATTTCGCGGAGATCGCGGGACAGCGTGGCCTGGGTTACCCGGATGCCTTTCTGACGGAGGATGGCCAGCAAGACCTCCTGGGTGCGCACCTCGCGGCTGGTGATGAGTTCACGGATGTGCCTTTGCCGGTTAATTTTTTTCATGGATAATTATACAGAGCGATTGCATAATGTCAAGGGGCGGCATACCCCGCCGGACCGCCGCCGTCCCAATCGACACCCCCGGCGTGCACCGTGCATAATCTCTTGACAACAGGTTTGGTATGCGTATAATTATACAATTATGATTAATAAATATGCAAATGGCATACGAGGTGGGCGATTCCGGAAACCGCTGGCGGCCGCAGCCCTGGCCTTTTCTTCATCGCTGACTGAAGATGAGCGGCTGATTCCCTATGACCTGGCGTGCAGCGAGGCGCATGTTCGCATGCTGGCCCGGCAGGGTATCATCTCGGCGGACGACCGCCGCCGCCTCCAGGCCGGCCTTCGGCAGATCAAAAATGAATACCAGCGAGGTTCGTTCCACCTGCGGTCGAAGTACGAAGATGTGCACATGAACATTGAGGCGCGGCTCCAGAAATTGCTCGGGCCGACCGCGGCGGCCCTTCACACCGGCCGCAGCCGAAATGATCTCATTGCCGCGGACTTGCGGCTTTATCTTCGGACCGCGGTGATCGATTTGATGGCCCGAGTCACGGAACTTCAGACCGCGCTGCTTGCCGCGGAACCCGGCCAGAAAATTATCATTCCCGCTTTCACGCACCTGCGGCCGGCGCAGCCAGTTTCATATATTTTTTACCGGCTGGGCTGGTTCTGGAAATTCCGGCGCGATTTTGAAGCGCTCGAGCAGCTGCTACCGGTCATCAATGTTTCGCCACTGGGCGCCGGCGCCCTGGCCGGCACGACGCACGGCATCGATCCGGAATACATTGCCCGTCGCCTGCGCTTTGACCAGGTTTTCACCAATAGCCAGGATGCAGTCAGCGACCGCGACTTCATGCTGGAAACCGCCTTCCGGATCACTCAGATCATGATTCATATTTCCCAGTTTGCCGAGGATTTGATTATTTACAGCCTGCCTGAGGTTGGTTTTTTTGAACTCGACGAAGCCTACACCACCGGTTCCAGCATCATGCCCCAGAAAAAAAATCCGGACATTTGCGAATTGCTGCGCGGCCGGACCGCCAGCGCCGCCGGCGTTCTTTCCGGCTTGACTGCCCTGCTCAAAGGTTTGCCCGGCGGTTATAACCGCGATCTACAGGAAATGAAAGCACCGCTGTTCCGGTTGATCGATGATGTAAACGCCAGCCTGACAGTGGCAACCGGCATGGCGGTAACCACGCGCGTCACAGATAAATGGCGGGGGTGGTCAAAAACGCCGTCCTATGCCGGCTGCACGGAACTCGTCGATCATCTTGTCCGGCGCGGATGGCGGTTTCGCGCGGCCTATCACCAGGTCGCCGCCTGCGTGCGGGACAGCCGGGAACAGATCGACGAATTTATCAATCTCAGTCGGCAGCGGTTAAAGATCCCGGCGGAAGATATAAAGAAAATCCTCCGGCCGGATAATTCGGTGCGGACTAAGTTATCCCCGGGCGGAACCGGTCACCGATCAGTCTGTCTTCAACTCAACCGCGGCCGGGTTCTGATCGCCGCCCAAAAAAAATTGATCTCCAAACTGCGGCGCAAATACCGGCTGGCTTAAGGTTTTGCGGAACGCTTTTAATTCACCGGCCGCTGCCCAACCCGCGATCCAGGCAAAACGGTAGTGCCACCGCATCAATCCTGGATGATCGCCCGACCCGGAATTTATTTTACTGAGCATACTATTCCGTTGACAAGATCTTCCAGACAATATATAATTTGCCATGAAAAAAGCGGTTATTGCCTTAGGCGGCAACGCCATCGCCACGACCGGCAAGGAAAATATTCATGAGCAGTTCGCCAACACGCGCAAGAGCCTGGAAGGAATTGTCGAACTCATTCAAGACGGATACCATCTCGCCATCACCCATGGCAACGGTCCCCAGGTCGGCAACGCTCTGCTGAGGGTGGAAAAAACCATCAAAGAAATTCCCGCTCTGCCCTTAGGCGTGATCGTGGCGGACACGGAAGGCGGCATGGGGTATATGATCGAGCAAAGCCTGCAGAACAAACTGATCCGGCTGAATATCCCACGCGAAGTGGTCACGATTGTGACCCAGATCATCGTTGATCCGGACGATCCCTCGATCATCAATCCCACCAAGTTCATCGGTCCCTACTACACCGAAAAACAGGCCGAAACGCTCTCCGTTCAGTATGGCTGGGTGATCAAGGAAGATTCGGGCCGCGGTTATCGACGGCTCGTGCCGTCTCCGCTTCCCTGCCGGATTATCAACCGTCATATCATCCAGGAACTCGTGGATCAGGGGGTAATCGTGATCGCCGCCGGCGGTGGCGGTATTCCAGTTTATGTCGAGAACGACGGAACCTACGAAGGCGTGGACGCGGTCATTGACAAAGATCGGGCGTCCGCGGTCCTGGCGCACGACATCGGCGCCCAAACGCTCGTTATCCTGACCGGCGTGGACAATGTCTATCTTAATTTCAATCGGCCGGACCAGACCCGCCTCGCCGAGGTCACCCTGAACCAGATCAAGGAATATCAGACCCAGGGCCATTTTCCGGCGGGCAGTATGGGCCCCAAGATCGAAGCCGCCATCGCTTTTTTGGAAAGCGGCGGCCGGGAAGTGATCATTACCTCCTTAGATAAAGCGAAACCGGCGCTGCAAGGCAGCGCCGGCACGCGCATTGTCCGTTAATATTCCTTTAAAACCGCAGCATCGGCCGCCAGGCCATGGTGATGACCAGCCCGGAAATCGCGCCGACGATGAAGTAGGCGACGAGAAAAACTACGATCGCGATGATGAAGTACACTAATACCTTATCTTTTGGGGTTTCCATCATCGGTTCAAATCCAACATAAAGGATGTAAAGGCCGTACAAACCGGCGAGAAAAACCAGAATGCCGAGAATGGGAAAGATATTGAGGACGCTGGCAATCCATGCGGGGGTCATGGAATAGACCACCAGTTTGACCGCATTGGTCATGTCCGGCTTGGATCCAAAACTCGGCGCCAGGGCGTTGATCACCAGGGCAAAAACATAAAGCATCACCAGGCTCAGAATATAATAAACAATCGCCCAGGCCAGCGAATACGCCAGCGGAATGCGGATGGAACCCAGCAATCCGAAGTTCATGCCGATCAGCGCGCGGCCGAGAAACCCAAAAACCGCCGGGATCAAGGCCAGTGGAATCGCATACCCCGTGAAGACCTGGCCGACGCCGGCCGGCTCGCCTTTTATTTTCACCCATTCGGTCTTGGGCGAAATCAAAATATTTTTAATTCGCTCAATCATCGCGTCCTCCTTTGATCTCCAGATTATAACAATATCTGGCGGAATGTCAACATTAGAAAAATTTCTTTACAATAAATCTCTTGCTGGTTATCCTGGTCTTGACTTCCCGGATAAAATAAATATTATAATCGTTCAATGATCTCAGCGCTTGCCACTTTATCCTTCGCGCTGATTACTTTCTTTTTTTTCATCGGTCTCATTTACCTTTTTCGCCGCGATCCGCATCATACCATTTTTCTCTATGCCGGTTTGAATTTCCTGGCCAGTTTTCTTTATCTCTTCGGCGAATATCTCCTGCAGATCGTGCGCGAGCCGGTCGCGATCGTGATCACCACGAAAATTGTTTACGCCGGCGGCTTCGGCTTTCTCTTCGCCCTGCCCATGTTCATCACCGCCCTGCGGGGAATAAATATTAAGCCGGCCCTGCGCCGCGGCCTGCTGGTCGTGACGATTCTGCTCGAAGGATTATGCCTGGGAACGCCCTTGATCATCGCCCACCACACCCAAATTCAACTCGGCGCTCTGCGCGGCGGCATGGGCCCGCTCTATCCTTACAGCGTTGGACTCTTAATCAGCGTCTGCCTGGGCGCGGTTCTGCTTGCCTTGAAGCGCAAACCCGACACCCCTGCCGTCAACTATCATCCGATGATGATTGGCCTCGGTGTCTGTCTGATAACCGGCGTCCTTTACCTTCTGAACCTTTTCTTCTCGAAGCCATTTTTACCGATGATTCCAAGGCCTTTCATTTACGGCATTTTCATTCTATCCGTTTCGTTCGCGGCAACATTTTTTTCTCAATTCTCATGGTTATCCGCGGCCTTTACCCGCTCGGAACGGAAAATAGAACAACTCCTGCAAAAATCCAATCAAAGTTTCCTGGAATTCGTGCAACTGATTGCCCGGACCCTCGACGCCAAAGACCATTACACGGCGGGTCATTCCCTGCGGGTCATGGAATACGCCACACGCGTCGCCCGCGCCCTGGACCTGCCTGAGCACGATATTCAACTGCTCAAGCAGTCATGCCTGCTTCACGATATCGGCAAGATCAGCATCCCGGATGGCATCCTCAATAAAAAATCGCCGCTCACGGATCAGGACCGGGAATACATAATACGACACCCGCTGGTTGGAAAGCAAATTCTCAGCGCCATGAGCGAATTTCAGGAAATTATCGAAATCATTCAGGCTCATCATGAGCGGATCGACGGCAAGGGTTATCCCCAAGGATTGATCGGCGAGGATATACCCCTGCTGGCGCGCATTCTGGCCGTGGCCGACACCTACGATGCTATATGCTCGGAACGCCCCTACCGCCGCGCCAAACCACCGGACCTGGCGATCCAGGAACTCCGCAGCGTCCGTGATACCCAGCTCGATGAACAAATTGTCGAGAAATTCATTGAAGTCATTTCTTAGCGGACCGGTGCAAGACTCGGTGGCATGATTGAATTACGCTTTTATATAAATTATAATCCAAAATGAATAAAATGTGCCACCGAGTCTTGCACCGGTCCGATGTTCACCTGGATTGGACCACTGACGGACTGCAACTGGCGCTTCGCCAGAGGCGGATCGTAGTCATCGTTGATGTCTTGAGATTCAGTTCGGCGGTTACCACTGCGGTCGCCAACGGTTTTATCGTGTATCCAGTGGCTGAGCAGAACCGCGTCGAGCAGCTCGCCCGGCGGCTCAGCGCCAATGCCGCGGGTCGGTCGGGCGAAGCCCGCTTTTCCCTTTCGCCGCTGAGTTATCTGCATATTTCTCCGGCCGGGGCGCGCAAAATCGTACTTTGGTCGCCGAATGGCGCAGCCTGCGCCAGTCTGATTCGTTCGCGCGACCGTGCTTTTGTTGGCTGCTTGCTCAACGCCCGCGCGCTGGCTTGGCATCTCAATTTTTTGGCCCGGCAGCAATCCTGCGGCATCACCCTCATCGCCGCCGGTGAACAACAAGCTCGGCGCACAGGCGAGCGCATTCTCTATGATCTCAAAGCCAGCCGCCGGGTTTTCGCAATCGAGGATTATCTCGGCTGCGGAGCAATCCTTGCGCACCTCCGACTGCCCAAGACACCCGAAGCGCGGGTCTGTGAATCAGCGTTTCTGGCTTCGCGCCGGGGCCTCAAGAATTTGCTGCTTAACAGTTTCAGCGGCCTTTTCCTGCAGCAAAAAGGCCTGACCGCGGACGTGCTCTGGGCGTCTCAGTTAAACCGCTATGATGTCGTCCCGATCATCCGGCATGACCGAATAGAAGCGGTGTCGGATGCTGCCGGCAAAAGCTCACGGACAAGGAGAAAAATATGAAAAAAGTTTTTATTCGGTCAGAAAAAACCGCCGATTTATCACGGCGGCAATTACCGGTGCTGGCGAACGGCGGACTAAATCCACCGGGGCGAATAATTTTAATAAGAAACGGCGCACTAATGGGATTGTTTTTTATCGTTTTAACCGTCTTGGGATCCGCGGCTTCACTGACCAGCAACGGAGAGCAGAAACCCGCCTCGGTCTACATCGGCGTATATGTCAATCAGATCTATGACGTGAGCCTTAAAGAAAACCGATTCAACGTGGACTTCTGGCTCTGGTTCCGTTGGTTGGAAGATAATATCAATCCCCTGGAAAGTTTTGAGGTCGTGAACGGCCGGATTGAAACAAAAGAAGGCGTTTACGAGGATACCGTGCAGGGCTTCAATTATGCCGCTTGCCGGGTGAACGCGACCATCACCAAGTTCTGGGATATCTCCGAATTTCCCCTCGATAACCATGTGCTGACCATCGAAATCGAAGACAACGAGAATGAAGATTTCAAACTCACATACATCCCCGACCAGGAAAACTGTGGCGTCAATCCCGGCGTGCAGGTGCCCGGCTGGAAATTTCAAAAAGCGTGGAGTGAGGTGACCGTTCACGGCTACGCCACGAATTATGGCGACATCTCTTTGCCCACAAACAATAAATCGTGTTATTCGCGTTTCATCTATTCCCTGAAGGTGATCCGACCTGGCCCCGGTTATTTCTTCAAGCTATTCTTTGGCGTGTTTATCGCGGCCCTGATCGCGTTTCTTGTCTTTTTCATCAAGCCCACGGATCTCGATCCGCGCTTCGGCCTGGGCGTGGGCGCGATCTTTGCAGCGGTGGCCAGCGAATATGTCATCGCCTCCTCCCTGCCCGAAACAAATATCCTAACCCTGGCCGATAAATTGCACATCGTCGCTTTTGCCTTTATTTTCTTGTCCATCGCCCAATCTATTCTTTCGTTGAGGCTGTTTACTAACGGCCGGGAAAAAGCATCCCGGCTGCTTGACCGTCTATCCTTCCCGGTTTTCCTTTTTCTCTATTTAATGCTGAGCTTGCTTTTGATTCTTTTTCGCTAAAGATTTATAAAAACAAAGTTACCAGCACCGGCACGAGTAAAGTCAACACGATACCGCTGAAAACTGCGATCACCGCGTATTCTTTGCCGGCGAAGCGAACAATCACGGGCAAAGTCGTGTCCATGGCCGTGGCGCCGCCGGCCGCGATCGGCGCCAGTCTTCCCAGATAACGAACCAGAAAGGGCGTCGTTAATAAAGTGATAATTTCCCGGATAATATTTGCCA
>CBFGIH010000001.1:32798-43285 GCA_965648775.1 Caldifarciminota bacterium
GATGATAACGCTCGACAAACTGTAATAACCGAAGCCGGCTCCCACCGCCATTGTTTCGCGGGCGTTCAAGCCGGGAAGAATGGCAGCAACCGCTAGGCTGGCGCTCAACGTGCCAACCATCACGGATAAGGGCACGAGCACGATTGACAGATTGATGGAACGCAGCGCCGATCCAAGACGGTGGTCTCCGCCCACGCTGACACCAATCAACAGCAGCAGTCCGCAGAGCGCATAATAACTCAAATTGAGGTGAGGCGATAATCCCTGACGCGCCCCCCATAAACCGACAGCGATGCCGGCACTAAAAAATCCAACTATGACCAGGCTATTTTTCACGGCTGGTTCGATGGTAGAAAAACCGGTAGAGAAAAAATGCCGGGATCACGCTGCCGGCGACCGCGGCAGCGGCGATGACCAAAGCCTGGAGGCCGATTCGACCCAGATTGTCAATAACCGTTCGGTTCAATCCGACGGCCAGGCCGAGCAGAAAAAGAAAAAAGTATATAAACCAGACCGTCAGCCGGTCAATAAACCTCAGGATGTTTTCGCGATGGCGCAAGAAAACGCCCAACAGCATACCGATGGCAAGGCAGAGCAGAACGATCAGCATGTTATCCGGACCGGTGCAAGACTCTGTGGCATATTATTAAATTAACCAGCAGATAAGCAGAATAAGCAAAATGAAATCGTGATGCCACAGAGTCTTGCACCGGTCCGCCAAGCTACCTTATTACCACGGTCTTGGCGGTGCCGATCAAATGCCCTTCGCTATAGACCGCCATGAAGTAAACGCCCGCGGCGGGGATCTCAACCTGCCGACCGGTCCGGTTCAGCATGAGCCTTCCGCTGGCGTCGTAGAGCCGGTATGAAATATCCGATCCCGAACCCGCGATCGTAAAACGGCCGCGGCTGATGCCGGGGAACCGAACCATTGAGCGGGCCGGCGATTTTGCTTCGGCGATCGCCGTGCCCATGGTGTTATAGAATAAAAAATTGCCGCGTGCCGCGACCCAGTTGGTGACAATCAAATCCAGATCGCGTGAGTAGCTGTAATCAACCCAGATCGTCTCCGGCAAAACAATGATATTCGCGATTGACATCCAGCCGTCCGGACGGGAAAAACAGTACTGGCTGCGCGTCAGATCGCCGCTGGCTCGGCGTACCCGGTTGATATTCTTGATCCAGCGCTGGTTAAGATAAAAAACCCGATGGGTGGAATCGACCAAATGCGCCTCGCCGCTCACCACTGAGGGCAGGGTGTTATTCACATCGCCGAAACTGATATTTTCACAAACCAGGTTGGAAGTATTTGCCGGTTGCCAGGACCAGGCATAGGTCGTCGTGAAACTGCCGCCGCCCAAATTTTCAAACACGCCCACCGGCTCCCACCAGCCACCCGCCGCCAGGTCCAGATCGCCGTCCCGGTCCACGTCGCCGAAGGCCACACATGAATAATAATTACGGTTGACGCTGGTCCAGGCCGGGGTCGTGCCCAACGTCGTACCGTTGTTAAGATAGATCCGGCAATTGCTCACCCCGCCGGTTTGCGCGTTGTTGGCGCAGGCCAGGTCCAGATCGCCGTCGTTGTCCACGTCGCCGAAGGCGATCTTAAGCGTGCCCATAGAATCCGCGGTCTGCCAGTAGGGCGCGGATTCCAGCATACCGCCGGTATTGCGATAAATAACTGTCCGCCGATGATTGGCGGCCAGCGCCAGGTCCAGGTCACCGTCCCGATCGATGTCCACCCAGGCGGCGTCGTAAAAATAAGAAAGCAGATTGGATTGCCAGATCGGCAGGGTATCGAGCGCGCCGTTCTGATTGCGATAAACCTTGGCGCGCTGAAGCGAATCCCCGTATTCTTCCCCGCAGGCCAGCGCCAGGTCCAGGTCGCCGTCCCGGTCCATGTCGCCAAAAGCGCAGGCGAAAGAATTATCGCGGTCATGAGGCCGCCAGGAGGATGCGGACTGAAAGACGCCGTTTTGATTGATGTACAATTTATCGTATTGTGGAGCGTAGGGATCGCCGTAGTTGGCCACGGCCAGTTCCGGGTAGCCGTCATAATTGATATCGCCCAGGTCAATGTGCGCGTTGTAGCCAACATCAGCCGAAGACCAGGAGGCGCTCCGTTCAAGGGAATCGCCCTGGTTTACATAAACTCGATTGGGATTCTGCGCCATGTCGTTACCGTTGCCGGTCACGAAATCCAGATCGCCATCTCGATCAATATCCACCAATGCTCCGCCGGTCGTGTAATCATTATCCGACGATTCCCAGTTCGGTTGGGTGGGCAGGGGGATTACCGTCAAGAGCAGCAATAAGCAAATGCTCATGGCTCACCTCGGGTTAGATAAAGGATTATGCCAGAGGCCCTTTTTCAATTTTTCGTAAAGTTCGCGGGCGGTGGTATCATTGGGATTTAATTTCAACCAATCCTCGAACACGGTCAACGCGGCGCTGGTGTCCCGTCGGGCAAGGTAGGCGGTGACCAAGCCCAGCGACGCCTCGGGCAGGCGGGGATTCATGGCCAGAGCCCGTTTGAAGTAATCGATCGCCCGCTCGGGATAGCCGTTTTCGTTGTAGACAATGCCCATCTTGGCCACCAGCTGTGGATTCTTCACGGTAATGCGATTAAAGTACGCCTCTGTACTGTCCGGCTGGTGCATGGCCGCATAGGCATAACCGATGTAGAACAACATGGGGTATGTCTCCTGCGCTTCAAAGAGCGTGGATAATTGCCAGGCCTTGACCGCGTCCGGCAGGTCGCCGCGGCCCATGAGCGCCAGGCCCAGGTTATATAATTCAATCTGATAGTTGGTGTACAGCACCCGTGTGTTCTCGTCCTTGACCACTTTGAAATCATAAAATTCGCCGTCGCGCTTGCGTTTTTCAAAATCATAGAGAATGGCCGGCAGCAGTTTCTGCTTCGGGGGATCCAGAATGCCGGTATAACGGAAATCCCGGAAAAAATACTGCCTGGTCAGATCAATGTCGATGTTGCCGGGATAGGGAATGCTGTCGCCGGTCAGGCGGTAGACAATGCCTTCGATGCGCAGGTAAGGCATGAAACCTTCGAAATTATCCGGGGAAACCGTGGTCGCGAAATAGATGGGCCGGCGGCCGCGGTAACCTTTAAGGTACTTGGCCGCGAACTCCGCGCCGGGGATGTAATAATCCCGCTCCGGCAGTTTGATCCCGGCGTTGGCGGCAATGATCTCGCGGATCATGATGTCCTTGACGTAGATGACGCGCCGGTCCTCGGTGATGCCCGGCGTGAGCCGCCGAATCGTGTAATCGCTGAAACCAATCGGTGCGCCCCAGCGTTTTAGCTGCCGGATGTACCAGTCGGTGTTGAGCAGGGAGAGGTTGGCGACGATCACGCTCCGACGGAAAGCCATGACTTCCTGGGTGAACCAAAGCGGAAAAGTGTCATTGTCGCCGTTGGTGAAAATAATGCCGCCGTCCGCGCAGCCCAGCAACATATTATAGCCGTAATCCTTGGGCGCGAAGTTCTTGTAGCGGTTGTTGACCGATATGTTCGTGAAAAAAGGGATTACAGAGAACACGATCAGGCCGGCCGCAGCCAGGGGCTGCGCGAGCCGGTGCCCCTTTAGTTCTTTCTTTATCCACTCTAAAAACCAGGCGAAGCCAAAACCGCAGAACATGATGAAGTAAGTGAAACCCGTGTGAAAGAAATAATCCCGTTCGCGCACTTCGCGGCCGAGATGCCGGGGATTGGAATCGCTCGGCGAAAATTTCATGTTCAGGTAACCGACGATCGCGAAGGACAGCATGAACATAATCAGCATAAACAGAAAAAACCATCGGCGGTCTAGCCGGAACAGGTAAAACATGCCGGAAAAACCCATAGCGTAAAAAATGAAATACAGGATTCCCCGGAAAAAAGGCAAGACGGTCTCCGGCGTCACCTGCTGGGAAAGATAGCGCACGAACATCGCCATCTGCCAGAAATAGCCGACCACGACATTGTAACCGGTCTCATCCTGGGTCTTGCGGGGCAGGAGGCGCTGGGGTCCGTACTGGGAACGGTGAAGCACTTGATTGAACGCGAGCCAGCCGTCGCCGGGTTCGTTTTCGTTGATGCGCGGGGCGATATTTTTACCCGCTAAGTACTGGGCTTGAGCCGCGGGATCCTGATAAAGCCGGTTGAGCATGCGGGAGCGGACCGGCAGGTAAAGCTCGGTGGTGACGGCGACGATGGTCAGTGCGGCGCCGATTAAGAAAAAACTCCAGTTCGCGTAACGCCGCGGATTGTTTAAAATCAAAACCAGGCCGGTGGTCAGGGGCAGCAATACCAGGATCACCGTGAAGGTCGTGATCGGCACCACGAAGATGATTAAAAAGAGCAGCAACTGAAACAACCCCAGGAGAATAAAAAGATGATCACGCAGGTAACGACGATCCACGACAAAAACAAAAACATAGAGGGGAATGAAGATTAAAAACGGCATGAGCTGAATGCCGGTGAACAGGAAAATCAGATAGAACGCCAGCAGGAGGAGTCGATTTTTGGGCTCGCCCTGGCGGGTGCTCTCGTACCAGCGGAACACGAGATAATGAATCAACAGGAAGAAAAAAGTCGCGGCG
The DNA here is from genome assembly GCA_965648775.1 of Caldifarciminota bacterium. Lineage (GTDB taxonomy): Bacteria > Hydrothermota > Tepidihabitantia > SM23-42 > JAOAFX01 > CBFGIH01. The sequence goes on from CBFGIH010000001.1 coordinate 37,404, forward strand.
CTGTAGACCTCGGTTTCCAGGGCGTTTTCCCAGAAAGTGTAGGTAAAAGCCAGCAGCAGGCCGGTCGCGGCGGCGATGATCAGGGTCAAGCCCGGCGGCAGTTCCGGCCGCCAGCGCCGGAGCGTGCGCAGAACGATTTTGAAAACCAGCACGATGGACAGCAAGGTAAAGGTGATGCCCAGCAGATTCATGTGCCAGGACACCTCCCGGGAAAAAGGCAGGATCGTGCCGACCGCGCCGACAAACATCAGCCAAACCCGGCCGAGCAGGATGAAAAAGGGCGTGCCCGGCGGATGGGGAACTGCCAGGGTGAAACAGGAAGATATGAACTCGCCGCAGTCCCAGAACGAAAGGGTCGGTGCCACCGTGTAAAGATAAACACTGCCCGGGATGACGACAATCGCCGCCAGCAGTATTTTCTCCAAAGTTTTCAGGTTCATCCGCATCTCCTTTGATAATCTCCACCATTATTTTTCATAGAGCCTCATCTTCTTCTTCTCCGACCGAACGATAGCCGCATGGTCAAAACCCGGTCCGACGCGAAAATCCGGGCTGACCAAATGATCATAATCAACGAGAGCAGGGCAAGATAAACAATACCGGCCAGAACCGGCCCAAAATTGCCGAACAGCAGAAAACGGAAAGCAAAAAACGTGTGCGAAAAGGGCAAGATATTGATAAAAATTTTCAGAGGCAGGCTCACATTGGCGGGATCAAGGACCAGCGAGAAAAAATACGGGATCAGCACCGTCACCATGAGCGGAGTCAGCATCGCCTGGGCGCTCTTGGCGTCCTCCGCGAAAAGGGCGAGAAGGGTAGCCATGGCAAGCGCGCAGATAATGGTCACAAAAATATTTAATCCCAAAAGCAGGTAGCTAAGCGGCGTCAGAGACAGATTAAGACTGCGGGACATGGTCACGAGCTGAGAAAGGGATGGTCCGCTGGACGACGCCGTGAAGGACGACATGTAATCGCCGAAACTGATCATGTAAAGACTGGAAAGCACCAAAGCCAGGATGGCCGCGGCCAGCATTTTGCCGGCCACGATGGAAAGCCGGGCGACCGGCACGGTCAGCATCGTCTCCAGGGTCTTGTTTTCTTTCTCCTGTCCCAGCGAAGAGGCGATCATCTGACCGGCGAAAATGATCAGCATCATCAGGATCACCGGCAGCATGAAATTCAGACTCATGATCACGCCGATCAGGACAGCCGCGTTTCCCGCCGCGATCCGGCCCCGCAGTACCACGTACTCTTCCGCGGTGACGGGCTGCTTGATTACCGCCGGTTCGACGGACGGCGCCAAGCCGCGGAGGTAGGAGTCGGAAAGCCGTTGGTTAAAAAGATCAATCAGCTCGTTGATTGAGGCCTTCTGAGCGGTCTCGCCCAGGCTCAGCGATTTGAGCAGGGTGTAGATCTGCAGGCGTGCGCCCTGCTGCTGCCGGATGCCGCGTTCGAAATTTGGGGGAATAAAAATCACAAGTTTTAATTTCAGCCTGCCGGCGCGCGCCAGTACGGTTTCGACCGGCGCCGGCGCCAGCGGCACGACCGCGTAGCGGCCGGCGACCAGGGAGTGAATCAGGCTGTCGGCCAGGGCAGAAGAATCAGCGCTGACCAGGCCGATTTCAAACGCGGCGCGGGATCGTCTCATTTCGCCGCCGATCATCCGGCCAACAAAGGAAAGCAGGATCACCATCACGACGAACGGCAGGATCATGCGGAGCGTAATCAGCTCGCGGAGTTCCTTTTTCAAGATGTTGAAAAACTTGTTCATCGCAGGGCTCGGGTGAAAACTTCTTCGAGGTTGGCCGCTGCGTAGTTTTGCTTGAGCCGGGCCGGCTCGCCGATGCCCAGCAGCCTACCGTGATTGATCAGACCCACGCGGCTTGAAAGAAATTCGATTTCCAGCATGTTGTGCGAGGAAACGAGCACGGTCGTGCCCTGCCGCGCGTAATCCCTGATGATCTGGCGCACTTCCAGGGAATTGATCACATCCAGACCCGAGGTCGGTTCGTCGAGGATCGCCAGCTTGGGCGCGTGCATCAGGGCCCGGGCCACCAGAAGTTTGCGGACCATGCCCTTGGAATACGTGCCGACCTTATCGTGAAGCCGCTCGGCCAGGCCGGTGATCTGCGCGGCCCGCTCGACCATGGCTTGCCGGCCCGAGCGGTCTTCGGCGTAAAACGCGGCCATAAAATTTAGGTATTGCCAGCCCCGCAGGTTCTTGTAGGCACCCGCTTCTTCGGGCAGGTAACTGATCAAACGCCGCACCTGGTCACCGGCGTTGACAAGATCATGACCGTCCACGATCACCGAACCTGAAGTTGGTTTAAGCAGGGTGGCGATGATTCGCAGGGTAGTTGTCTTGCCGGCACCGTTTGGTCCAATCAAACCGAAAATCTCGCCTGTTTCCACTTCAAATGATATATCATCAACGGCCAGGATCTTGCCGTAATCTTTGACCAGGTTGCGAATTTCAAGAATTTTCACGGTTCGCTCCGGTTCGGTAATAAATATCAAATTTTTTGATCCTATCCATGGCGGGTAAACGCTTTACTCGCATTGCTTATTGTATCAATAATTCAGTTCAAGTCAATCTATCAGCCCAAAACGTTACTTTTTTGTTACAGTTTTTATTTAATATATAGGCGGAATATCAACCAGTAGGAGGTTTTATGATAAAAGGCATATTGCTTTTGTTGGGCTTACCCGCGGTTTTGGTATTTTCCGGCAATTTTCTAACCAATCCCGCATTTGAGCAGGACCTGGCTATTGGCTGGACCAGTTACCTGGCTGACCCGTCTTACGGCTATGACACGATTATCCGGGGTACCGCCTATGATCCGGATGCGGATTATGAAGTAATGACCGCCTCCCACTTTGGTTACCTGACCAAACTCTACCAGACCGTAGACATTCCATCTACCAATGACTTTTCCTTTTCCATCAAGGCCAAGATCATTGGCGAGGATAATGACGCTGACACGCTCTGCTGGGCAGCCGGCGCGGTCGTGATCTCTTATTTAAACGCCAGCGGCGCGGTTCTGGGCGAAACCCGGATCTGCCGTTTTTCTCCGCCTTGCCCCTGGACCAATTCCTCCACCAGACATTTGATCAACGTCGCCGACACTTTATGGCACAACTATTCGTTCACGCTCAACGCGGAACTGGCCAACCTGCCCGGCGTCACACCATCGCTGGTCAAGAAAGTGCAGGTCTGTCTGTTCGACACCACCGCCCACACTTGCTGAACCGCCCGCGAAACGGCGAAGGTCTTCGCCGACGACGCGACGGTCAACTATACGGGCACGGGTTTGTTCCTGGTGTTTGTCCAGAGCAAGGTCTATGATGCCGGCGGCAATAATAACGGCCAGCTTGATCCAGGCGAAACCGTTGACTTTACAGTCTTTTTAAAGAATGTCGGCGGTCAGAATTTCACCACCCTGAACTCAACGCTTTCCTCCACCGACCCTTACATCACGATCACGGACAACACCGGCTATTTCGGTTCCATTCTCATTGATTCCACCCGGGAAAACGCCGCGGATAAGTACCGTCTCACGGTCAGTTCCTCAGCGCCGATGAACCACCTGGTTCCGTTCCGGGTGATCGCCACGCAGGGTTCATTCTGTGACACTTTTGACTTCAGCCTGCGCACCGCGAAACTGGTGCCCATGGACACGGGCTATTATTACACCTATTACAACGGCGGCATTTATCAGCAGTGCCCAGTATATTCCTGGTACGCGATTGACACGACCCAGACCGCTCATCCCGGCACATCACTGGGCATTGAAAGCGATGACCAAACCGTAACCATCTCCCTGCCGTTCACCTTTAAATACTACGGACTGAACTACACCCAGGTTTCGGTTTGCTCAAACGGCTGGATCGCGCTGGGTGCAAGCAGTTATGCCAGTTACAGCAACACGGCCCTGCCGTCAACCAGCGCGCCGCCCACCGGAGTTTTCGGCTTCTGGGATGATCTGAATCCCGGACTGGCCGGTCCCGGCGATATTTATTCATACCATGATGCCGCCAACCACCGGTTCGTTATTGAATTTTTCAAGGTTGACCACTTTTCACCAACCGGCTACCCCGAAACCTTTGAATTTTTCCTGTACCAGCCGGGCTATCCGGTCACACCCACGGGTGACGGGGAAGTGGTGGTGCAATATAACACGGTCAGCTACCTCACCAGCAGCACCATGGGCATTCAGAACACAGCGCAGAATGTCGGCATTCAGTACCTGTTCGATAATGTCTATGATCCGCTGGCCGCGCCGATCATAAATAGCCGGGCCCTTAAATACACGACCACGCCGCCCTCAGTTATCGGTATCGCGGAAAATTCGGCGCCAACCGGCAAATCGCTCGGCCTGACTGTTTCTCCGAACCCAAGCTGCGGCCAGGTCCGATTCATGCTCAGTCACCTCACCCAAAAAGGCCGGTTGACGATTTTTGATGCCGCAGGCCGTTTGATCAATTCCTTCGTCCTCGGCGCCGCGCCGTGCGTGATCCAATGGTCAGGCACCGACGCGGGCGGCCGGACCGTGCCCGCCGGCATCTACTTTGTCAGGGTCGAAGCCGGGTTGGATCAGATCATGGAAAAGATCGTGCTGACACGATAATCAACCAGTTATAAGGGAAAAGGGGCGATTGGTTTTCGCCCCTTTTTTAATGAATTAATAAATCCCGTTAGCGAATCAGGTCCTCTAACAGGATAAAATAAAAGAGGCCTCCTTGCGGAGGCCTCTTTATAACAAGCGCTTAACCTTCGACGCGCTCGATTTTCGTGGCTTTCTCTCCCTTGGGCGTCTGGATGACTTCAAACTTCACCCGCTCACCCTCATTGAGAGAACGGTAACCTTCACCGACGATTTCCTGGAAGTGGGCAAAAACATCACCACCGCCGTCTTTCTCGATGAAGCCGTAGCCTTTACGGCTGTCAAACCACTTTACTTTACCAAAGACTGGCATAGTATCTCCTTACAAGCTTGTAGCTGTTTATTGGTCTCGAACTGGAACTATGGCGTAATTACCAAGTTTTCCGCCGACAACACAAATAAACGGTTCAGCTTGTTACGCCAATATTATATTTATTTTCTGATTCTTGTCAAGAGATCAGTTAATCTTCGCCTTTTAAAACCACGCCGCAGTTGAACCGGGCCAGGGTCTTAGCCTTGATCTTTTTGATTTCGTGGGGGAACTGGCGATTGATATAGTAACGCCGCTCAATGAAACCACCCCACTTGGTGAAGACAACCACGCGCACGATCACCTGCTCCTCTTCGATGAGAAATGACGGCGTGGGATCTATCAGTTTTGATTCTTTGATGAACCGCGCGTCGGGTTTGGTCACCTTGACGATCGCCTCGATCGCCGGCCTGGTGCAGACAATTTCAAAATCATTGTAATTAGCCTGCCAGTAAAGGGAAAACTGGGAGCCCAGCAGGCTCAGAACCAGGTATTCGAAGTAACTATCTCCGGTCCCGTCCAGTTTGATATGCGGCCAATAATACTCGTTGGTGTATACCCGGGAAGAACGGTATTCCCTGGTGATCGACGTGGCCAGGGACTTGTATTCATCTTCGGATCGGTATGCGAGCAGGATCGGCGCGGCGCCTTCCTGATCCCGGCAATAGATGAAACCCAGCTTCCATGGTTCCTCGACCGTGATGTGCGGCAGCCGTTTGAAATAATCATCGACGGAAAATTTCAGTTCCAGCGCATGGCGCGGCTTGGGAATGGCCTGCAGCGCGTGCAATTCCTTAAAAGCTTCCACGAGCAGTTGATACATCTCGGCCTTCTGCTGGGGAACCACCACTTCCGGCGGTTTGTCTTTGGCCGCCAGCGGAACGTAAATCATAAACATTATGGCATAA
>CBFGIH010000002.1:0-23437 GCA_965648775.1 Caldifarciminota bacterium
ACCCGGAAAAGGAGCGCGCCGGTGACCAGCACGGTCGTCATCTGCACGATGCTGATCAAAAAATACGGGGTCAGTTTGCCGATGATGAATTCGATCGGCTTAAGCGGCGTGTACATCAGTTGTTCCATGGTACCCCGGTCCCATTCCACGCTGATCGTCATGGCCGTAAGCAGAGTGCCGATGATCATCATGATCACCGCGATCAAACCCGGAACAATAAAATTCTGGCTGCGCAGGCTTGGATTGTACAAAAAGCGCAGCTGATAATCCACCGGCAGCTGCAGATTGGCCGCCCGCTGTCCCTGCGCACGAATCAGGCTCATCAGCCGACGCCGGGAAAATTCTTGCACCAGTCCGTTTAAGTAACCGATCGCGATCCGGGTCGTGTTGTTGTCGCTGCCGTCAAAAAAAACGGAAAAAGAAACCGGTTCATACCGGTTCAGACGTCGGCTAAAATCAGGCGGGATCACTAACAGGCCTTTGGTTTGACCCGCATCCAGCAATTTCAAATTGCGGGACCACGACCAAGTAATCGGTCGATTCAGTTTAAACAGACCCGTGCTTTGCAGGCCATCATAAAATGCGCGGCTTTGATCCTGCCCGTCCAGGTCCACGACGGTCAGACGGATATTTTTGATGTCATAACTGACTGTGTAGCCGAAAAGAATTAACATCAGCACGGGCCAGATTAGGGAAAAATAAAGAACCCGGATATCGCGGCGGATGTGCAGGAATTCCTTCCAGCTGATTGCCCAGGTTCTCATCTTACCCTGATACCACCTGAATGAAAACATCTTCCAGCGACGGTTTGACCTCGGTCATAACCTTAATCCGCGCTCCCTGCTGCGCCATTTTCCTTTTGAGATCTTCGGCCGTGCTGCCTGGTTTTAAAAAAACATGCCAGGCCGCACCAAAAGGAACAATTTTCACCACCGCCGGGTCCCGCGTCAAAAGCACCGGGATCGCGGCGAAGGGCTCGGCGGCGATGAATAAAATTTTCTCCCGGATCATGGTCTTGAGCTCGGCCGGCGTGCCCAGAGCGCGAATCTTCCCTTCCTGAATCATAGCCAGGCGTTCGCAGTGCTCGGCTTCGTCCAGGTAATGAGTAGTCAAGAAAATCGTGGCTTGCTGCTCATCCTTGAGCCGGTAAATCAAATTCCAGAACTCTCTTCTGGACAAAGGGTCGACGCCGGCCGTCGGTTCATCCAGAAACACAACCGAGGGCTGGTGTACTAAACTGGTAGCCAGGGCGAGCCGCTGTTTGAAGCCGGGCGCCAGTTCCCGAACGAGACGGCGACGAGATGATGCCAGACCGGCCAAATCAAGCGCCCATGCCTTACGCGCGCGCTGCTTTGCGCCCGCTAGACCGTAGATACCGGAAAAAAAGTCGATGTTCTCCTCGACGCTCAGATCCGGATAAAGGGAAAAGCGCTGGGACATGTAGCCGATGCGCCGCTTGATCTGTTCGTTCTGCTGCATGATATCCAGGCCGGCCACGGTGCCGCGGCCGGCACTCGGCTTGAGAATGCCGCAGAGCATGCGGATGGTCGTGGTCTTGCCCGCTCCGTTTGGACCGAGAAAACCAAAGACCTCGCCAGGGCTCAAGCTGAAGTTTAAATCATCCACGGCCGTGAAGGAATCAAACCTTTTCGTCAGACCTTCAACTTCAATGCTGGGCGGCATACGATTATGGGGCTATCCCGTTATGTCCGGTGCGCGGGGAACCGGCCTGCCGCCGAATCAGGTCGATAAAGGCATCCTCAAAACTCGGTTCAATGAACCGCAGGTCCGCCTTGATGCCGTTGGTTTGCAGCCATGATTCGACGCCGGTTGAATCCGGATGCTTCAGCACCACGTGCCAGGCAGCACCGACCAGGTAGGAATCCACGACGCCCATACCGCCGGAAAATACCAGCCGGCGGAGTTGCTGGGGATCATCCGCGTTCACCATCAAAATCGGATATGGGTAAGCGCTTTTCAAACGCGCCGGCGTTTCTAAGGCCAAAAGTTCGCTCCGATACAGAAAACCGACGCGGTCACAGCGCTCGGCCTCATCCATGTAAGGCGTGGTGATAATGATGGTTATTCCCTGACCGTGCAATTCATATAGGAAATCCCATAGTTCGCGGCGCGAAACCGGATCCACGCCCGTGGTCGGTTCATCAAGCAAAAGGAGTTCAGGCGTATGCAACAAGCATACTGCCAGGCCCAGTTTTTTCTGCATGCCGCCGGATAATTGATCGGCGCGGCGCTTGAGAAACGTCTCCAGCCGAGTTATGCCGAGCAGTCTTTCCCGCCGCGCGCGAAAATCGGATTCGCTCAGATGGTACATGCGGCGGAAAAATGAAAGGTTTTCTTCGACACTCAGATCTGGATAAAGGGAAAAATTTTGCGGCATCACCCCGATTTTGTTCTTGACCGCCTCGGGCTCGCGCCGCATGTCAATTCCGCAAACCTGCACGGCGCCGGCGGTCGGCGTCAGCACGCCGGCCAAGATTCTCAGCAGGGTTGTCTTGCCGGCGGCGTCTGGTCCAATCAGGCCAAAAATCTCACCGGCTTCGACGCTCAGGGTAATACGCTGGAGGACCGTCTGGGTATGGAACGTTCGGGTCAGGTCACGGACATCAACGATGGGCATCGCCGGGAATCTCCGCGTCGGCCGGCATGCCTGGAATCAGACGACCTTCATGGTCATCAATGGCGATTTTGACCGCGAAGACCAGTTGCGCCCGCTCTTCGCGCACCTGAATATTGCGAGGCGTGAACTCGGCTTCCGAACTGATCCAGATAATCCGACCCGGAAAAAGATGGCCGGGAAACGCGTCAACCCTGATCACCGCAGCCGAACCAAGCCGGAACCGGCCCAGATCTTTTTCCGGCAGGTAAATCTTAAGCCAGGGTGAAGCAAGATCGCCGATCTCCATGATGGCCGCGCCCGGCAAAACCAGTTCGCCGGCCTGGAAATTCTGGCTGAGCACGATTCCCGTCCGGGGTGAGGTAATGCAGGCGTCGGCTAACTGGGTGGCCGCGAGCGCGGCCTGCGCCTGGGCAGCTTTCAAGCCGGCCTGCGCTTTGGTCTCCTGGGTTTTCAACACTTCATACTGGGCTTCAATGCTTTCCAGGTCTTTGTCCGGCAGATCGCCGCTGGCATGCAGGTTGCGCGCCCGCGTGAGATTTAATTCCAATTCCTTTTTTCGGACCAGCACTTCCTGAATGGTCTGCTCCGCCACCTGCAGGCCGGCCCGGGCCGCCTGCTCCTGGGCGCTTAACTCCTGATGATCGAGCACGACCAGCGTGTCCCCAGCCATGACCCGATCGCCCTCCTTGACCCGTAACTGGCGAATCCGGCCCGCGACCTTGGTGGAAATTTCCACCCGGTCCACTTCGATGATTCCCGAACCGAAAATCGTTCGGTTCCGGGGCTGGGTGGCAAAGATGATCAGCAACACCGCCACGGCCAGGACGGCCAGAATGGGAATCAAAATTTTCTTGTTTTTCATTGCGGTTTTAACAGTCTAACGATACCGGGTGATATTGTCAAGCGCTTGTTACCGCCAGTGATAACGCCGAGCCAGGCGGTCAAAAAAATTCTCGTAATGCCTATGAAACACCAGGTACAAAAGTGACGCGGTGATCAGCAGGCTTGAGCCGATGATCCCGCCCGTCAATCCCGACTTCAGGATGCGGTCACCAAAAAAAATCCAAATCGCGACGCCAGGCAATCTTGCGGCGGTCATGGTTGGGATCAATATCGCCAGGGGCAGGTTGGTCAAGCCCGCCAGGAAATACACCGCATCGCCGATCGGATTCGGAATCAAGGCCAGGAAGAGAATGAACGGTAAGCCGCGGCGGGTCACGGCCTGTTCAAATTTCTGCGCTCGTTCGTCCAGCAGATAATAAAGGATGCGGCGGCCGATCAAACGAGTGAGAATGATGACCAGCCCGCCGCCCAGCACAATTGCCACCGCGGAAATCAGCAAGCCCCGCCCCACGCCAAATAGAACACCGGAAGACAATTGCAGAACCTGACCGGGGATGGGCGCGAACACGATCTGCATGACGTATAACGCGGTGAAAATAAGATAACCACGGTTGCCATAACTCCGGATTAATTCCCGGAATCTGTCTGGATCGCTCAAGGCGAAGCCAAAACGGATGATGATCATCCAGCTCATCATAAGAAAAATGGCCACAAAGATCAGCGTGCCGAAGATGCCGATCAAACGCCGGGTTGTCGAGCGGGTCATGCGGCTGAAATATAGCAATTTTTGCTGGTTGAGTCAATAAAGAAATCCTTTTTTGTAAACCATCCGCGCGATTGATCACTACCTAAAAAACTCTGCGGGCAGTAAAGACCAGCCAGACCGAAGATTTTTACTTTATTGACTTTGCCGTGTTTTTGGCTACAATATCACCGCTGATGCGATATGGTAAGACAACCAGACTTTCTCCGTGTTGGCGATTATTGACAGATCGTATTAAATTCCTGAACATCCGCGCGATGCACGATAAGGAGGTTTAACAATGAGCGCAAAGGGATTTCGCAATATCGGATTTTTCGGTCATGCCGGCAGCGGCAAGACGACGGTTTGTGATGCAATTTTGTTCCTCGCCGGCGCTAACAACCGTTTCGGCAAGGTCAGCGAAGGGTCATCCATCTTCGACACCGACCCGGAAGAATTGAAACGAGGATGCAGTCTTTCCCTGGGTCTGGCCACCTTTCCTTACCGTGACATCACCTTTACCCTCGTTGATACGCCCGGTTATCTCGATTTCGTCGGCGAAGCCCTGAGCGGCGTGGAGGCAGCCGATGCTGCGGTTATAGTCGTGGATGCCGCCACCGGCATCGCGGTGGGCACAGAACGAATGTTGCATCAGGCGGAAAAGAAAAACCTGCCCGTGATTTTTTTCATCAATAAATTAAAAAAAGAAAACACGGATTTCCACGCCATCCTCAAAACCCTGGCGGAAACGACAAAACGCAAGGTCGTGCCGTTGAGCCTGCCGGTGGGCACGGCGGAGAAATTCTCCGGCGTCTGTGATCTTTTCAAAAACAAGGCGTCGGTCCTGACCGCGGGGACGATCAAGGAAACTGATATTCCCGCCGACCTCAAGGAAGCAGCGGCCCGGCAGCGCGAGCAAATCATTGAAGCCGCGGCCGAGATAGACGATAACCTGATGAATAAATACGTGGAAGGTCAGGAGATCACTCTGGCCGAGTGCCTGGCACCCCTCAAGCAGGGCCTGCGGGAGGGCAAAATCGCCCTCGCGCTGGGCGGCGAAGCCCTGGAATTAATCGGCATACAGCCCCTCATGGACGTGTTGACGGAATTCACGCCCGCGCCGGACCAGTTGCCTGACCTTAAAGTCGGCGAACAGACCATCAAGCGTAGCGAGGCCGGCGATTTCATCGGTTATGTTTTTAAAACCGCCGTGGAAGCCCATCTGGGTGAACTCTGCTACCTCCGGGTTTTCAGCGGTAAGGTTTCGGTCGGCACGCTGGTTCAGAACACAACCCGTGGCAGCGAGGAAAAGATCAACCAGATTTATCTGATGAAAGGCAAGGAAAAGAAAGAGACCAACCAGTTGACCGCCGGCATGATCGGCGCGCTGGTGAAACTGAAGGACACGCACACCGGTGACACGCTGGCCGGAAAATCGGGCATTGTCCTGCCGGCCATCGAATTTCCCGCGCCTTCAATTTCCATGGCCGTCATTCCCAAGGCCAAGGGTGATGAAGAAAAAATTTCCAACGGCATGAGCCGGCTCCGCACCGAGGACCCAACTTTTAATTTCGCATTTGACCCGGAGATCAAGCAGATGATCATTTCCGGCATTGGCGAACTGCACCTGGATGTCATTCTGGCCCGGCTCCAGCGCAAGTACGGTGTCAGCGTGGACCTGGCCAAGCCGCGCATGAAATACCGCGAAACCTTCACCCGCAAAACCGAAGCCCAGGGCAAGTACAAAAAACAGACCGGCGGCCACGGCCAGTACGGCGACTGCTGGCTCCGCGTCGAACCCCTGCCCCGGGGCCAGGGCTTTGAATTCGTGGATGCGATCACTCAGGGCCGGATTCCCAGCCGTTACATCCCATCGGTGGAAAAAGGTGTCCGGGAATACTTAGAGCAGGGCTATCTGGCCGGGTATCCCTTAGCCGACATCAAAGTGAGCGTGTATGACGGTTCCTACCACGAGGTTGACTCATCGGATATCGCCTTCAAGATCGCGGCGGCCATGGCGATGAAAGCGAATGCGGAAAAGGGCAATGTGGTCTTGCTGGAGCCCATCAGCGAAGTTGAGGTCTACGTGCCGGAGGAATACATGGGTGACATCATCGGCGACTTAAACAGCCGGCGCGGCAAGATCATGGGCATGGAGGCCGTGGGCCGCAATCAGATGATCAAAGCGCTCGTGCCCGAAGCTGAAATGTACAAGTATTCCACCAGCCTGCGTTCCCTCACCCAGGGACGCGGTTATTTCTCCATGAAGTTCCACCATTACGAAGAAGTGCCGCGGGAAATCGCCCAGCGCATCATCGACGAAGCAAAAAGAGAAAAGAAATGAGTCCGGTCCTGATCCGGATCTTCGGCTTGAACCTTCCCGCTTACGGCACGATGCTCGTGCTGTCGTTCCTGGCCGCAATTTTTCTGGTGACCCGCGCCGCGAAAAAACACCGTATTCCTTCGGCCGTAATCACGGACCTGGCGTTCTGGATCATGGTCGGCGTGATCGTGGGCGGTCGGTTGTTGTATGTGCTTTTTCATTTAAATGAATACTACGATATTCTTTCCATTTTTGAAATCTGGCATGGCGGCATGATGTTTTTCGGCAGTTTCATCGGCGCGGTTATCGCGGGCTTTCTTTACGTGCGCAAGGTCAAGGTACCATCCCTGCTGTTGGCTGACCTGGTGGCGCCCGCTATCGCCCTGGGCGAGTTCTTCACCCGCATCGGTTGTTTCTTAAACGGCTGTTGTTTCGGCATTCCGACCAGCCTGCCCTGGGGCGTGAAATTTCCGCGTGATTCGTTCGCCGCCTGCACGCCGATTGGCAGCCAGCATCTTCATCCAACCCAGCTCTATTCATCGCTCTTTGGCCTTTTACTTTTCATCTATCTGTCTTTCCGCGGTCGCCGGCGCTATTACCGCGGAGAGATGTTCGCGCAGTATCTTGTTATCAGCGGCCTGTATCGTTTCCTGATTGATTTCATCCGCTATTATGAAAACGCGGCCAATTTATGGATCAATCAGCTCATTTCCCTGGCGGTGATTACCGCCGGTTTTGTCCTTTTATTCTGGAGTCGAAAAAAGAAAATTGAAGACAAGGCGGTAATCACCGCCCAAAAGTAGTTTTTTTGTTTTTTCGGGGGGTTATACGGTGAACATCTTGCGCGTTGCGCTTGACTTCCTTTTGCCTCATTCCTGCCTGGTCTGCCGCCGGGAAATCAATGATCAGGCCGTCTGTGAGGATTGCCTGAATTTGATCCCAATCGTCTCCTCGCCGCGCTGCCCGGCCTGCGGCCGGCCCACGCGGCGCGTCCGCTCAGTCCAACCAACTCCGCGCTGTCCGCACTGCCGCCGTAAAAATCATCTGGACCGCGGTCGGGCATGGACTCTGTTCGTTCCGCCGCTGGATAAAATCATCCATCACTTCAAGTACCGCCGCGGTCTGCGCCTGGCACGTCTTTTAGGCAGGGGTATGGCGCTGGTCCTGAAACAAGATCCGATCCTGACTCAGAGCGAATTGATCGTGCCCGTGCCGCTTTTCTGGCTTAAAAAAATGCGGCGCGGGTATAACCAGGCACAAATCCTGGCGGAAGCAGTCAGCCGGGAAACGGGCATACCGGTCTTGGATGGTTTGCGCCGAACCCGTTTCACCAGAACCCAAACCCGCTTGAGCGATAAACGCCGAACCGGCAATGTCCAGGGGGCATTTGATGTGCGTTGGCCTGATGCCGTCGCCGGCAAAAAAATCCTGCTGGTGGACGATGTCATGACCACTGGCGCCACGATCCAGGAATGCGCGCGCACCCTGAAGGAAGCGGGCGCGGATCGTGTCTATTCGCTGGTCGCCGCGATCACGCCGTAAAAATAAGATGATCTATTGACGACAAGATTTTTAAGAATATCATCTAGAGAAGGACGCCGCTAACCAAGGAGGCATAATGACGATTATCACCGCCGGGTTGATTGTCCTATCGCTCTTTTCACAAATGCCGGAATTTGCATCGGTAAAGCCTGGCGTTCAGACCACGTGGCGTTTCTATCATCAGCCGCTGGGTCTCAACGCTTACTTTCCGGTTAAATTTGAGGCGCAGTCCCTGACGTTCGGCCTCAACTACCGCGGGTTTGGCCTCAAAGTCGCGGGATTTGATCTCCATGCTTGGGATCTTTTCAAGGATTTTGATGAAAACCATAAGTTCGTGGGCATGTTTGCGCCGGTCTATGTCGGCTGGCTGCCCAAGGCGTCCCACCGCCCCAAAGGCGACATTTTACCGACGGTCCTGGAAATATATGTCGGCGCCTGCTTGTGGGGTATAAAAGGCGGTCGTATGTTTGACGCCGGCATTAGCTTTCAGCATTACCTCCTGCAGTTAAACGCGGGTTTTAAATCCCTGCGGGCGAAAAGCCGGAATTGTTTTGTGGACGATCCCGAATTTGATGATTATGAGGTTTCGGCCGGTAACATTTATCTTTCCCTTCGTATTACGCCCGGCATGTGGATTGCTCTGAAATCAAATACCCGATCGCCGTAACCGATCATGCTTGACCGCCGCCAAATCATCAAGGTCTTTGCGGAAACCCTGCAATCTTCCTCGGCGGTCCTGGCTTGCTGGGAAGCGGGCTCGGCCGCCTTTGATCGCCATGACCAGTGGTCAGACATCGACCTTTACCTGGTGGTTAAGGACGACCAGGTGGAAACAGTGATGAACAAAATCGAGGAGATCGTCGCGAACCTGGGCGGTTATGATCTCAAATTCCGCCTGCCCGAGCCAACCTGGCACGGCAACAGCCAGGTTTTTTACCGTTTCAAAAACGCAAGCCCGTTTTTATTCCTGGACGCAGCCTTGATCAAAGAATCAAGTCCGGAGAAGTTCCTGCAATTCGTGATCCACGGCCGGCCCATCGTTTATTTTGACAAGCACGGCATCGTGAAGGATGAACCGATAGACGTGGACGCCTTTATCGACCGGTTAAGAAAACGCATGGAATCCCTGAAAACAACCTTTGAGTTGTTTCAGGTTTTGACCCTCAAGGAATTAAACCGGCAAAAGGAAATCATCGCCCTCCCTTTTTACATCAGCATGACCCTGCGGCCCCTGGTCGAGGCGCTGCGCATCAAGCACGCGCCCCTGCACTATAATTTCTTCACAGCTTACATCGACCACGACCTGCCGCCGGATGTTTACCAGCGGCTTCAGAAGTTTTTCTTTGTGGCCGACGGCCTGGAACTGCTCCGGCGGCACACCGAGGCCAACATCTGGTTCCATGAGACCATCGCCAGCATCGATTTCGAAGAGGTCCGCAAGAAACTCATAGTTTCACAGTAGTTCTTTAATTGATGATAAAATAATCGATTTTGCTCCGCGGTTAATTATCCAGTATTACTCAGCTTTCACGATCTTACAAGTCCTAATCCCGCCTTGGGATCTTTCTGAAAATCTGGCGCCAAACTTGACTTTTGCCTTCAAATGGGGTATAATCATCCCCATGCACAAATCGAGGAGGCATAAATAATGAAGAAAAGCACCATTTTGCGTCAAGCCATCATGCAGCGCCGGGCCCTGGTCGTGCCGGGCTGCCATGACGCTTTAAGCGCCAAAGTTATCGAAAAGTGCGGATTCGAAGCGATTCAGGTCTCGGGCTACGGCCTGGCCGGTTCGCTGCTCGCCAAACCGGATGTGGGTCTGGTGCAGTTTAAAGATGTGCTGGACCTGACCTGGAACATTTGCCAGGCGGTTAACATTCCCGTCATGGCCGACATTGACACGGGCGGCGGCAACGCGGTCAACGCGGCCTGGACCGTGGAACGATTGATCGCTATGGGCTGTGCGGGCATGAACATTGAAGACCAGATCTTTCCCAAGCGCTGCGGCCACATGGCCGGCAAGGAAGTCATCAGCGCCGAGGAAATGGCCGGCAAGATCAGGGCCTGCCGTGATGCCCGTGATAAACTGGATAAGGATTTCATCATCAACGCCCGGACCGATTCATACGCCGTCCTGGGTCTGGATGAAGCGATCCGGCGCTGCAACCTGTACTTGGAAGCCGGCGCAGATCTGGCTTTTATTGACGGCATCAAGACCCGTGCCGACATCGAGCGGGCAGTCAAAGCCCTCAAAGGGCCCCTGTCCGTGAACCTGATGGACGCGGTCTCCGGCGTGAAGACCGAACTCATTCCGATTCCGGAACTGGCCAAAATGGGCGTGGGCCGGGTTTCGATACCGGTCGCCTCCATCATGGTGACACTCAAAGCTCTGACCGATTTCTTCAAAGCGCTCAAGGCCTCGGCGACCGGCATCCTGGCCGGACAAACCCAGTGGCTGGCTTCGTTTGCCGAATACACGGCTTTTGTCGGTCTGAAAGAATACAAGGCGCTGGAAGACGCCTACCTGCCGAAAGAACGCATTGAAACCAAGTACCGCGGCGCGGAAAATATCGCCGAATAACTAAAGAGGCAAGTATGGGAATGACCGTTGTCCAGAAAATTCTGGCCCGCGCCACGGGCCAGAATGCGGTTCGTGTCGGCGATATCCTTGAGCCGAAAGTTGACCTGGCCATGTCTCACGAAAATGCCGCCCTGGTCATCAATCAGTTCCACGAGGTCTTTCAGGGCACGAACCTGGAGCCGAGGGTCTGGGATCCATCAAAAATCGCGATCATTTTTGACCACCGGGTACCGGCCGAGAGCGCCAAGACTGCGACCAATCAGAAAAAAATCCGCGCCTTTGTTCAGCAGCAGAGCATTGCCCGGTTCCACGACATCCGCAGCGATGAAGGCGGCATCTGTCATCAGATCCTGCCCGAATACGGTTATGTCCGTCCCGGCCAGGTCGTCGTGGGCACGGACAGCCACACCACGAGCCACGGCGCGCTCGGCGCGTTCGCCTTTGGTATCGGCGCGACTGAAATGGCCAGCGTCTGGGCGCTGGGCCGGGTGCTCAACGTTGAGGTTCCAGCCACGATCAAGGTAGAAACCAGCGGCCGGCTGAAAAAATTCGTGACGGCCAAGGACCTGATCCTTTATTTGATTGGCAAGATATCTGCCCAGGGCGCAAATTTCAAGGTGCTCGAATTCCATGGCGAGGCCATAACGAAAATGCCCGTATCCGGAAGACTGACCATCTGTAATATGGCGGTCGAAGCCGGTGCGACCGCGGGCATCGTCCCTGCGGATGATGAGACCATCCGCTATCTGCGGGAAGAAGCCGCCGTGACCGAGGCGCTCGAGCCCCTCCCGCCCGACCCGGACGCGGAATACGATCAGGTTGTCAAACTGCAACTGGGCCGGATCGCGCCGCAGGTTGCCTGCCCGCACATGGTTGACAATGTCAAACCCGTGGATGAAGTCGCGGGCATTAAAATCAATCAGATCGTGATCGGTTCTTGCACCAACGGCCGGCTCGATGATCTGAAGATCGCGGCCGGCATCCTCAAAGGGAAGAAAATAAGCCGGAGCGTGCGTCTGCTGGTTTTTCCCGCGTCGGGGCGGATATACCAAGAAGCGCTTAAAAAGAAATATCTGACCGATCTGCTCGAAGCCGGCGCCGTGATCATGAATCCCGGCTGCGGTTGCTGCCTGGGCGTGCACCAGGGCGCCCTCGCTGATGGCGAGACGGCGCTTTCCACGACCAACCGCAATTTCAAGGGACGCATGGGCAATCCCAACGCGGAAGTTTATCTCTGTTCGCCGGCCGTCGCCGCGGCCAGCGCCGTCACCGGGGTTATTACCGATCCCCGGAAAGGAGTTTAATATGGCCAAAGTTGTTTTCAAAGTCGGCGACGATATCTCCACCGACCACATTTACCCCGGCCGTTACATGGCCACGGTTCTGCCTTCGGAAACACCTCAATATGCCTTCGCTGACTACACCGATTTTAACCGTCGATTGAAAAACAAGGAAGTGCCGGCGGGCAGCGTGATTGTCGCCGGGAATAATTTCGGCTGTGGCTCTTCGCGCGAGCAGGCGGCTTCTACGCTGAAGGGCTGGAACCTGACAATCATTGCCCGCAGTTTTGCCCGTATTTTTCTTCAGAACTCAATAAATCTAGGCCTGCACACGGTTATCTGCCCAACGATCGAAGCGGACGAAGGCGATGAGATTGAGATCACGGCCGATGAGGTCATCAACCGGACAAAGAAACGAGCGCATCAAATCGAACCCCTGCCCCGGGCTCGACAGGCAATTATTGATGCCGGCGGTTTGATCCCCTACACACGGGAAAAACTGCTGGAGATGAGAAAGAAAAAGTAGCGGCCTTTACTAAAGTATAATTCCTCAGCCCTGATCGCTATTTAACCCCCGGCAGATTCACCGGGGTCTCGATGATCACTTCAAAAATGTGTTTCCGACGCAGTTTTTTTACGATGAAGCGGATATCAGCCACCTGGATCCGGGCGTTCACCCTGACCCCACCCCGGAGATGTCCGGCCAGCCATTCATTGAGGGATTTTTCCGACTCGGGCAGACCTTGAAGACCCAGCTGGCGCAGTTCCACCACGGTCAGGCTACCGCCGGCAATGTAACGGTTCTCCGCAATGCGGTAGATATACTTGGGCAGAATATCATACTCGTCGCTGATATCACCGACCAGCATCTCCAGAATATCCTCCAGAGTCAAGATGCCCCGTTCTTCGTCTCGCGCGTTGACGATCAGGGCAATGTGCTGGAAGTTTTTGGTCATGGCCTTGAGCGCGCTGACAATGAAATCGTCCTCGGGTAAACGCAGCATGGGTCGGCAAATAGACATTAAGGAAGGGTTCCTGGGATCAAATCTCAGGACATTGATGATATCCTTGAAATTTATGTATCCCATGGTCCGATTAAGCCGCCGGTCAAACACCGGGTAACGCGTGTGCTGGTGGGCGTGGGCCTCAAGCAAAGCGTCCATCAAACTCATATCCGCGAAGAGGCATTTCACGTCCCGCTTCGGTACCATAATCTCCCGGATCTGGATTTGATTGATGAGCACCGCGTTTTTAATGATCTGCTCCTGTTCTAGTTCGATTTTGTGCTCAACGAGCGCGATCCGGGTTGCGCTCAAAATTTGCCGGATCAGATCCGCCTCCTTCTCCTCGGTCCGGGTCCGCAGACCGGTCAGCCGGAAAAAAAGCTGGACCGAACCGCTGAGCAAAGCCACGAATGGAAAAAGCAGGACTGAGATCACCCGGACGATTCCGATCAGGCGGATGATTGATCGCTCGGGATGGCGCAGGGCAAAGGCCTTGGGGATCAATTCGCCAAAGACAATGGAAAAATACGTGACGCCCAGCACCAGCAGGACCAATGAAATCTGATAGGCGTACGGCGCGAGCAGAGGAATCCGCGCGAGCCAGGGACTCAAGTCAACCGCCAGAACCAGACCGCTGAACGCGCCGGCAATGATGCCAATCAGGGTGATGCTGACCTGGATGGTTGACAGGAATTTTTCTGGATGCCGGCGCAGGTTAAGCACATACCGGGCGGCTTTGCTCTGACCGGACATTTCCCGCAGTTTATGGGGGTTGGCCGTGACAAAGGCGATTTCCGCGAGCGCAAAAACGCCGTTGAGCAGCACGAGCAGAACAATGACCAGCACTTCCATGGCTGACGATTATAGCGAATTATCCGCCGTTGTCTACGGGCCTCAATTCCCTTGTTTACGCTCCCGTGCCTTGATGGAATCCAATTACCGAGCCAGGACCACTTTTTGGGTCCACTTGCAGCCGCTCGTCTCTCCGACCAGCAGGTAAACGCCGGCGGGCAGTTGCTGCCCGGTCTGATTTTTACCATCCCACGAAACGGATGACATAGGACCGGTGATGCCTGACTCAACATTGGCTGACAGATCCTTCACCATCTGTCCGGCTTTATCGTAAACCCTCATCCTTATTCGCTTTTTCATGAAACCGGGATGCTGGATCGTACAACGAATGATGGTTTTATCCCGAAAAGGATTTGGAGAAACTTGCAGGCTCAAACCATGAATTTCATTATTCGCCTCTTGCACACCGGTCAGAAGCAGTCCCTCTTCGTTGTAATTAACGGCGCCGTTGTTCCAACCCGCGATCGCATAGACGCAGTTGCCGACCACGGCCGCGGACAGGGACTGCCGGGCGTTCTGCATTGATGTTTCTGTCGACCATAAATTGGCGGCCGGGTCATACGCCTGGCAAAGGGTGTGATAGTTGTAATAATCGTAACCGCCTAAGCTGAAGGCCCGACCCTGAAAAACAAAACCGGCGAGACTGTAACGCGGGCTCGGCATGCTGGCGCGTGTACCCCAGGTGTCGGTGGCCGGCACATAAAATTCGTTGACACCGGTCAATCCACCGCCAATTGTGGTGGAGCCGCCGTAAACGTAAACCGTATCCCGGATCACCGCGCAGGCCGCGCCAAAACGGGCGGTCGGCATGGCCGCCCGGGTCTGCCAGGTGTTGGCTATCGGATCGTACTCCTCAACGGTATTGAAGACCTGGCCGCTCATATTCATGCCGCCGAAGACGTATATTTTCCCGGCAACAACCGCGATCGCGATCGTGTAACGGGGCGTGGGCATGCTCGTCCGGTTCTGCCAAGTGTTGGCGACCGGATCGTATTCTTCGCAAACGCCGGTCGCAGTCGAACCAACCCAACCGCCAATGGTATAAATCTTGCCGTTAACATAAGCCGCGGCCAGGTGCGCCCGTGCCGTGGACATGCTCTGACGCGTCGACCATGAATCGCTGCCGGGCAGATAGATATAGTTGGTGGCATAACGATTACCGGCGCTGTCGCGGCCGCCAAGGACATAAATGGTATCATTAATGACCGCGCAACCGCAACCGGCCAGGGCTTGCGGCATCGCCGCCTTGTTCGTCCAGGTGATGGGAAGAAAGGAACCCGCGGAAATGAGCAACACCAATAAAGTGTGCATAGCTACCTCCGGTCAAAATATTATAGGAATGTTGGGTTACGTGTCAATCCCGGCCTTTAAAGACGCAGTTCCAGATAGACCACTTCCGGGATAGGTTTGAACGTTTAAGCCGGGACCTCGTAAAACCGTACGCTTTATACAATCTTATCGCGCTTTGCATGGTCGTCAGGGTGTCACTTATAACCGCGGCGCATCGCTTCCGCAATGACCCGTCAGTTCCTTACAAGCTTTTAAATAATAATACCTTGTTCTTCATGTAGTAAGTATCTTTTCCTCGATCTTCATTACTGCTGCAACGCGGCCTGCGCCCGGATCAGGTCGTGCAGGGTGATGATCCCGCTGACCGCCCGGGTTTTACGGTCCAGCACGATCAGCACGTAGATGGAGGATTCGATGAACGTATTGCCTACT
The DNA here is from genome assembly GCA_965648775.1 of Caldifarciminota bacterium. GTDB lineage: Bacteria > Hydrothermota > Tepidihabitantia > SM23-42 > JAOAFX01 > CBFGIH01. Next base: position 15,528 of record CBFGIH010000002.1, read on the forward strand.
TCCTTGATCGTCTGGTCCGAAAAGCAATACCCCATTTTTTGGATCTCTGGTTCTTTATGATCCTTCAGCGCGTCCTGGATCTGCTGGCGCGTCACAATGCCCTTGACCTTATCGCCCTCGAATACCGGAAAAACCTGGAATGGGTAGTTTTCCAGTACTCCCCGCATTTCTGTATCCGCGAGGGAATGCAAGCCCACCGGATGTGGATTGGCGACGGCCTCGATGGGTAGATTTTGCCAGCCGTGGATATCCATTGGCGGCCGGATTTTATGGAGCTTGTGACCTTCCTGCACCAGAAGCGCATCATAAAAATTATGCGCACTGGCACGCCGGCTCACCGCCTGGCTGATGATCGCACCCAGCATCAACGCCGGAACCAGAGCAAATTGATGAGTCATTTCAAAAACAATGAGCATTGAGGTGAGGGGAGCACGCACAATCGCACCCAGGCATGCGCTCATCCCGACCGCCGCCAGGACGAGTTGGTCCGCGGGGGTCAGGGGCAGCCAGCCGCGCGTTAGACCGCCCAAAAAGTAGCCGCTCATCCCGCCGATGAACAAGGAAGGTGCGAAGATCCCACCGCAGCCTCCGTAACTGTAACCGGCCGTCATAGCTAACAATTTGGCTATTGCCATGATGCCGGCCGCCTGCCAAGGAAAATTGTTGTTCAGAGCCCGGGAAAGGTCCTGGTATCCGAGACCAAAAACCCCAATTTTTCGGGTCAGCAGGAATATTCCAGCGCCAATGATCCAGGTCAAGATTCCGCCGACTGCCGGCTGTAGCCAGCCGGGTATAAGTTTCTGCTTTCTGATCCGTTCCCGTGCGAAGATCGTGATGCGCTGAAAAATGACACCCGCCCCGGCGGCGACCAGGGCAACGACGGGAACGACCAGATAATGCCACCAGCTGATGTTCTCCACGACTGGCATGGAAAAAGCCGGATGGCGGCCCAGCAACGCGTGTACGGTCAGCGCGCCAATAACCGAGGAAAGCACGACCGGCCCCAGGTTACGGCTGTTGAGATCACCCAGAATCTCTTCGATAACGAAGGTGATCGCAGCCAGGGGCGTATTAAAAGCTGCCGCTAAGCCGGCCGAGGCTCCGATCAGGGAAGCGCCCCGCCGACGGCGCGCTGGGGTGCCAAAAAAACCGTGCAAACATGAAGCGACTCCACTGCCGATATAGACCGTCGGCCCTTCTCGGCCCAGGCTGTTGCCGCCGCCGATGCTAAGGACACCGGCAATGAATTTTATTAAAACCGGTTTTATTTTCATGTGCCCCAGCTCTTTCCAGTAGGCGGTTTTGACCTGGGGGATCCCGCTGCCGGCGGCTTCAGGGCTGAAAACATGCAGCAGAAAACCGACTATGAGCGAGGTAACCGTTATGACCACAAGGCTGCCTGAGGCGAAAAAGAGCGGCGACCTCGATGCCAGCTGCAAAAAAGTGATCGAAAAAAGTAAATTGGTCAGAAATAAAAATCCTACCGCGGCGATTCCGGCGGCAAAACCGAGCAGGCAGGTGGCGATGACGGATCGCACGTTTTCCGGAAATCGCTGGAGAATACGAACAACAAAATTTGATGGTACTGTTTGATCTTCAGCGGCTTTATTGGTAATCTTTGCGCAATTCTGATTCTTGGTCATATCGCCGGGTTACGGTTAAATATACTTAGAAAGATGGGTTTTTCAAGACCGACAAGAAGCCGGGATGTTAAAGAATTGACAATTTTTTTCTATGCCCTCAAAAGGAAATTTTCAGAAGGTTTGGAAGTTGGATTATTTATTTTAACTTTTTTACCTTCTTTTCGATCAGCTTCTTTATCTTTTCATATTTGGGCGGCGGTCCGGTGCGCACGGCTTGATCGTCGATGAAAACCGCATCCAGGATCCCCCATTCATCAAAGGCGGCGCGGTCAAAGGTGTTGATTTCATTAAAAACGACTTTTGCGCTGCTTTCCGTCGCTGCCCGTCGGGCCCGTTCATAAATCATGTTCTGCGCCGGGCACCAGCCGTTCTTGAACGCGGTCACGGTCACCTGACCCGCTACTGCGTTTGGTTTTTTCTTCCGCCGAACCCATTTCGGCGGCACCGCGTCCGAAGCAAATGGCTTCCAAACCAACTGCGAGATGCCGTCTCGGTCAGCATTTTTATAACCGTGTTTTCTGAACCAAGATGCCTTCATCCAGAAAGGTAAGGTAACGCCCCAGGCGCAGATGCCTTTGGCACCCAGATTCCGGACATCTTCTTCGGCCGCTTCCAGCAGGGCCCTGCCCATACCCTGTTTCTGGAAATTGCCGCGGCCCTGCTTGTAGCCGTGGACCCAGATGCAGTAAATGAAGTAAAGGTCCTTGCCTTCGACATGCGTCTGCTCGATCGGCGCGTATTGGATCATGCCGGCGACCGTGTCTTGATCATCCGTCACCAACTTGACCCGGAGACCTTTTTGCTTCATGGCTTCATACCACCACGCTTTGTGATCGCCGGCTTCTTTTATTTCCGCGGACCAATCTTCCAGACACTGACAATACAATTCTTTATGCGAATCAGTCAGATCAATGATTTTCATCAAGCCTCCCGGATGAAATTAGTATAAAAACTAAAAGATAGCATGTCAAGCCATGAATTGTTGTTGGTTAAGCCCTGCCCGGTGGTGATTGACATCACGAGGTAAAACAGTATACTTGATTTGAATGTTCGGCGGAACCGGGAATTTTTTTATAAACGAAGGAAGAAAGCGGTGTTACCTCCTAAACACCAACCGGACCAGCACCGCCGGCCCGCTGCCCGGGAGCACGCTGGTCAACATAATCTTTACAAAACTGGGACATGTTCGATAAATTGAATGCCCTGCTGGCCCGGGCCGGCGCTGATTACGCGGATATTCGATACGAAACCAAGCATGAGGTCAAGATCGCGTTTGCCGGACGCCTTTTAAACCAAATCGCGGTCAGCGACACGGATGGCTATGTCTTGCGCATGCTTCATGACGGAGGCTTTGCCAGCCTCGCCTTCACCCGCGAAATTGATGCCGACCGCGCGCTGGTAACCTGCCATGAAAACGCCCGATTGCTCGCATCCCGTCAGAAGCAACCAACGCGCCTGGCAAAAGTGCCGATCCAACAAGAACAGTATCGGCCTGCGCTCAAAGAAGACCCCCGGTCCGTTGATTTAGAAGAAAAAATTTCTTTAACCCGTCATTACAACGATCTCGCCCTAAACCACCCCGCCATCGTCAACACGGCGATGACTTACCTGGAAACGATTCGGACCCGTTGGTTCGCGAGCACAGAAGGCACGCGGGTGCAAGAGGAGCTGGTCACGGTGAGCATCCGCGGCCTGATCACCAGCCGCGACGGCCCGCTCCTGCAAAACGTGCGGGTCAACCTGGGCGGCAGCTCCGGCTTTCAAAGTTTGCGCAGCCGGGAAGCGGACGTTGAACAAAAACGCGGCATCAGCGTGGATCTGTTAAAAGCTCAGCCGGTCCAAGCCGGCACCTACAATGTTATTCTCAATAACAGCATGGCCGGGGTGTTTTGTCACGAGGCCTTTGGTCATTTTTCAGAAGCGGATCTGATCGAGAACAACCCCTCCATGCGCGCGAAATTAACCGTTAATCGCCGGCTCGGCAATCCGGTCCTCAACATCACCGACGATCCCACCCAAACCGATAATCTGGGTCATTATCGATTTGACGACGAGGGCGTGCCCGCGGCGGCCGTACCCCTGCTTCGGGAGGGTGTGCTCACAGGACGCCTGCATTCGCGTCGAACGGCAGCGGAATTCGGCGAAGCGGTAAACGGTCATTGCATCGCTGAAGATTACCGCTATGAACCGATCATTCGCATGGGCACGATCTATATTGAACCCGGCCTCACCACCGTGGATGAATTATTTCAGGAACTAAACGATGGTTTGTACATCCTGGACGCCAAAGGTGGACAAACCAGCGGCGAAAATTTCACTTTTGGCGCCCAGTATGGTTATTTAATCCGCGCCGGCCGAAAAGCGGAAATGATCCGGGACATAAACATGGTGGGTAATCTTTACCAAACCCTGGAAAATATCACGGCGGTGTCAAATGATCTTAAATTTTCCGAAGCCGGCGGCTGCGGCAAAGGGCAACTAAATATACGCTCGTGCCACGGCGGACCGCATATCCTGGTCCAGAAGGTAATCATCGGCGGCGTTTGACATGGAACGGCTCCTGCAATTGTTAAAAGGCCGATCGGATCAGGCAGAAATCTTTGCCCTGGAAACACGTTCGGATCTTATTCGTCTGGAAAACGGCCGCCTCAAAAGCATTGCCAGCGGAATCCAGTCCGGCGTCAGCATCCGGTTGATCAGAAACCGGCGCCTGGGTTTCGCTTATACCCGGAATCTTCGAGATCCGGAAGGGCTGATACGACACGCGGAAGCATCCCTGGCCGACGAAATGCCCGCGGGCTTTTCTTTTCCCGCGCCGGTTGCCTTGCCCGAACTAAAAACCTACAATCCCGACATTGACCGGATCACCAATCGCGACTTAACCGCGGAGTGCGAGAGAATATCCAATTTTCTTTGCCGGCGCACGTCCGGCCAGGTCAACGTAGCAGCCGCGCGGTTCTGCCAGACCATCAGATTGATGAACACGCTTGGGTTATCCGTTGAAACCCGGAGCTCCCAGTATTACTGCCTGGTCAGTCTATTGTTTCCTGGTTCGTATGCCGCGATTGAACGCGGCGTGCAGGGCACGACCTTCAAACCGCTGACTGATGTCGACCTTGATTTCCTCGTCCGGTTTTATGGTGAAGCCCAGCCGACGGTCACGACCAAAACCGGTTCCCTGCCCGCGGTTTTCTTGCCCGACACGCTTTATGTTCTGATCTGGCGCCTACAAGCCGGTGCTTCGGGAAGAAACGCACACCTGGGCGAATCCCGGCTTACGAACCAGATCGGTCAAACCATAATTGATCCCAAACTCACAATCTTCGATGACAGCCGGGATGACAACTATCCGATGGCGCGTGCCTTTGACGATGAGGGCACCCCCACGCGACGTTTGAACATCGTGGAAAACGGCGTTTTTAAATCATTTTTCTATGATCTTGAATTCAGCCAGCGTGCCGGCGCCAAACCAACCGGCCACGGTTATCGCAGTTCCTCCTGGAGCGGCGATCCGGTATCGACCAAGCCCGAACCGGTCCTGGAACATCTGTTCATCGCGCCGGGTGATATGTCCCTGGAACGGATGATCGGTTCGCTTGACCGCGGCGTGATCATTGCCGGCGCCCTGGGCGGTCACAGCGGGAACATCCCCAATGGCGATTTTTCCATCGGTCTTTCGCCCGGGATATACGTGGAAAATGGAAAAATCACGGGGCGCCTGATAAACGCCATGGTCGCGGGCAACGCTTATGAAACCCTACGTCGGGTGCGCGGTATCGGCGATACGCTTTACCCGACCCCAAGCGGCAATCTGCCGGCCCTGCTGGTGGATGAGGTGCATCTTTCGGTCTAAACATGAGTTGCCGGATTTTTACAGAAGGAGCGCATACCCATGCAAGAAGAACTGTTTGTCCGCTTGACTTTTGTCTGGTCTGTTTTATCCTGCTCCGGAATGATCATGGCCAACGCTGATTTCGTTTATCCAACCGCACCCCAGGCAGAAATTGTGGATACCATTTTCGGCGTGGCGGTTCCAGATCCCTACCGACCCCTGGAAAATTACACGGATCCCGCGGTCCAGGCCTGGCTGCAGAAAGAAGAAGCGATCAGCCGCGATTTTCTTGACCGCCTGCCCCAGCGACCGGCGCTGACCCGTCGTTTTAATGAACTGCGGCGTTATGACGACGAAAGCGCGCCCGAGGAAATGCTGGTAGGCGATCGTTTATTTTTCCGACGCATCCGCAAAGATTGGGAACGATGGGCTTACTACACGAAAAGTGAACCAGCGGCGGAAGCGCAACTTTTACTCGATCCCAATCAGTGGGGATCAAAGACCCTGGACCTGACCGTACCCTCCTGGGATGGTTCATTATTGGCCTTTGGTGTTTCTGAAGCCGGACGGGAAGACCCCCGGATTCAAATCATGGAAGTCGCCACTGGCCGCGTCCTGGCTGATTCCCTGCGTGGCTGGCGCCAGGGCGGTATCGCCTGGCGACCGGACAACCGGGGCTTTTTTTACACCTGCAATCCTCAGCCGGGCGAAGTGCCTAAAGGCGAGGAAGAATACTGGGACGCGGTTTATTATCATGAACTGGGCTCGCCTGCCGGAGATGACAAGAAAATCTTTTACCACGATTCGGTTAAGGAATACTATCACTATGCTTATCTCAGTGAAGACGGTAAATACCTGTTCCTGGTGCGCGGACGATTTTACAAAAACCAGGTGTATTTTTGTAAACTCGACCGGCCGGAAAATCCAATTCCGATAACCGCGGATTTTGATGCCCAGTACTCGGTCACGCTAATTAACGATAAACTTTTGATCTGGACCGACCACGAGGCGCCCCGGGGAAAAGTCATGGTCACTGATGTGTCCCGACCTGACCGCCGGCACTGGCGAGTCCTGATTCCGGAAACCGAAGATAAACTCGAGTACCTGGCGGCGGTCGCTGGTAAACTCTATGCCGTCTACACGCACCGGGCTCACACCCTGATCAAAATTTTTTCACTGGCGGGCAAATATCTTCGGGATCTGCCTTTGCCGACGCTGGGCAGCGCCGGCATCAGGGGGTACTGGAGCAAACCAACGGTCTGGGTTACCTTTTCTTCTTACACCTATCCCCCTTCGGTTTTCAAATACGATTTTGCCCGCGACTGCCTGGATTTATTTCACCGACCGCCGGTCAATATTGACTCCTCGCTTTATTTCACCGAGCAGGTATGGTACGAATCTTACGACGGGACCAGGATTTCCATGTTCCTGGTGCACGGACGGGACATGAAAAAAGACGGATCCCGGGCGGTTTACCTCACCGGTTACGGCGGTTTCAATATCAGCCAGAGTCCTTATTTCTCGAGCAGTTTTGTGGCCTGGCTCGAAGCCGGCGGCATTGTCGCGATTCCGAATCTGCGCGGAGGGGGTGAATACGGTCAACAATGGCATCAAGCGGGCATGCGGGAGAAAAAACAGAATGTCTTCGATGATTTTCTCGCCGCGGCCGAATGGCTGATCCGCGAGGGTTACACCCGTCCTGACAAACTGGTGATCGGCGGGGCATCCAACGGCGGTCTGCTCATGGGCGCGGCGATCACCCAGCGACCAGAACTTTTTGCCGGGGTTTATTGCGGTGTGCCCCTGCTGGACATGATCCGCTATCACAAATTCGGCTTCGCCAACATCTGGGCGGAAGAATACGGGAGCGCTGAGGATCCGGAGCTGTTTTCCTGCCTGCTCAAATACTCGCCTTATCATAACATCCGGCCGGGTACACGCTTTCCCGCGGTTCTGTTCGTGGCCAGTGACAATGATGCCCGCTGTTATCCCCTCCATGCCATGAAAATGACTGCCCGGATGCAGGAGACCGCCGTTCCGAACAGTGGCCCGGTGCTGCTGATCGTCCAGAAAGCCAGCGGGCACGGCGGCGGCACGAAAATTTCCGAAAGCATTGATCAGCAGGTTGATGTCTGGTCTTTTCTTATGTCTTGCTGCGGCATCGGTTTATAATCAAGCCGGTAAGAGAACTGGCCCGCTGATGAGGATCTGCGTCGGCGGTTTCTTAGTACCGGTTCGTAAAATTTTTACAGCTACCCCTTGAGGAGCTTCTTGACAAAATGTCCTGCAGTCGTTAATATATCTATATTTTATATAACCATGATCAATTATGAAATACTGTGCTAAATGTGGAGCGGAAATTCCTGAAGGAAAAAGTGTCTGCCCGGTTTGCGGGGCCAAACCAGCGATCGTGCCAGATGTTACCGCTGCTCATA
>CBFGIH010000002.1:23447-28463 GCA_965648775.1 Caldifarciminota bacterium
ATCAATTTGATGAAACTGCGCGTTGAGCGGGATCCCGCCAATGCAAAACTGCGGACCGAGCTGGCTGAGCTTTATTTTAAAAATGGCTTGATCGGCGACGCGCTGGCCGAATACAAAAAAATCGCCGAGTTCGAACCCGCTAATTATCACGCGCACCTCCGCTACGCTCAGATTTTATTTGATTTCAAACATCTGGACCAGGCCGCCGCTGCTTTCCGCTCGGCCCTGCACATCAATCCGAAAGATCCGGTGCCCCTGGTCGGCCTTTTCCGGATTTTCTATCTTCAGCATAAAACAGACGAAGCGATCGCGCTCGGCGAAAAACTGATCGCGGCCGAACCTGCTAATGTCGAATATCACATAATGTTGAAAAATCTGTATCAGCAGAAGGGCGATGAAGCAAAGACTGTTCAAATATTAAATAAACTTGAAACCATCGTGCCCAACAACGAGCAGGTTATCCGGGATCTCATGCATCATTATTGGCAAGGCGGCGAATGGGAAAAAGCGCGCTCATATTATGAGCGCCTGATCAAGATCGGCCAGGACGATGCTGAATTCGGCTGTCAACTAGGCCAGTTTTACCAGGAACAAAAACGGTTGGAGGAAGCAGCTGAGATTTTTGAAGGACTGCTCAACCGCGGTGGATTACCGCCGGAAATTGGCACCGAAATCCGCCTGGATCTGGCTTTGATCCACGCGGGCCGCGGCGATTTGAAGACGGCCCAGAAGTTAACAACCGATATCCTGTCCGCGCCACCGACCGCGGCCGACAGTACCTGGAATAAGAAATTCGCGCAATTGCTGGCGTTCCTCGGCCGCCAGGAAATGGAACATAAACATCGCCTGCTGGCCATTGATCATCTGAAAAAAGCGGTTTTTTACGATCCGGCCAATCCTTCCTACCAGGACTTGTTAACCCGGGTAGAAAAAGAATCAACGGCATCCCGACGCCGCCTTCTGCACCGGACGCTCCAGGCGGTTTTAGCCATAATTATGATCGCGGTGATCGTTTTTTTCGGCTGGAAGGCAACCCATAACCGAATTTATCTTCAATTGGAACCAAACGCCCAGGTCAACGTTATGGTGGACGGCAAAACCATAACCGCGCATTGGATCAAACCGGACATCCTGGCTTCACCAGTGCTGACCATGGGGCAACACCGCGTGGCCATTGAACGTCCAGGTTTTGAACCCTGGCAGGGAACGGTCAGAATTGGTTTTGGCCGGCGCGGTTTTCTGGCCGTGACCATGAAGCCGATTTTCTTTTCCCTGCGCGTGGCAGCGGTGCCAGAAAGCGCGACCGTGACCATTGACGGCCAGATCGTTGGTCAGACCCCCGTACATATTGCTCGCCTGCTGGCCGTTCCTCATGTGATTGAGATATCTGCTCCTTTCTACGCGGTCTGGCGCAGCCGGTTGAATGTTGACCGCTCGGATTCAATTGACCTCGGCGTCATCATGCTAAAAAATCTCTCGGGCACCTGGACCGGTAAAATTGGTTCTGATGCCTACACCTACAACGCTTCTTTTACCATGACCGTATCCCAGCAGGAAACCACCCTGAAGATCGTTTATTATCACCAGCCGATCGAGGGCAAGGTCTACCGGGGTGAATTCAACGGATTTATTCGCAACGGTCGATTACACGCCGAGGGTAATGTAAATTATTCGGAAGTCGAAGTTTTCTTTCTTTCCCGGAAAAAGAAAAAAATCGTCCTTGATGGTGCGCTTACGGACGACTGGAGCCGGATTGAAGGCACGCATTTCGCCGATGGTCTGGGTGAACACCTCTGGTGGGCAGCGCGCCAGCCAGAAAAGCAATGAACAGGGAAAAACCGGAACGTTAATTAATGCCCGCGGAATCGAATATTAATCGAGATAAAAGCGATCTCCAGAAAATTCTCAACGGTTTGAGCCGGGCAGCTAAGGGCGACCAGCTTCAGCAAATCCAGGTATCCGGTGCTGATGGGGACCTCACGGCGATCGCGCTGGCCATCAATGCCTTGTTAAAATCCGTGCGCGCGGTTGCGGACGAATCCCGGGACGAGAAGAAACAGCTGGAAGCCCGTGTGAAAAAATTGCAAATGATTTACGAATCCGCGCCAGATGTCATCCTGCTGGTTAATAAATACGGCACGATCGTCGACATCAACAGCCGGGTCAAAAAATTTCTTGGTTATGATCCCGAAGACCTGAAGGGCCGCCATTTTGCCAAGTTAGAAGGCCTGGCTGAGGAGATCCGCTCAGAACTGCTGACCGCGTTCAAGGAAGCTATGGCCGAGGGCCCGCTCCAGGTCCGGCGGGATGTTGAACTGCGCACGAAAAACGGCAACCGCCGCCTGGTGGAAGTCGGCACCGCCCTGCTCCGCAACGACCAATCCGACGAAATCGAAGGCGCGGTGGTCGTGTTGCGTGATGTCACGATCCGGCGGCAGATGGAACAGGATGCCCATATCCAGCTCAGGAAACTGCACCAAATTCTTTCCTCCATGGAAGAACTGGTGTTCATTCTGGATAAAAATCTTTGCTTCACAGCCTATTTCCAGGCACCGGACTTACCCTCCCCTTCTATCTTTTCGATGCCGGAGGATTATCTGGGAAAATCAATCCGCGACGTTTTTCCCCGGGAGGTAATCCAGCATCTGGAAAAGGCCATCCGCGCTTGTCTGCGCTCCAAAAAAAGCCAGAAGTTTGATTTTTCCTGGTCGACACTCGGCGCTACGCTCTGGTTCAATACGCGGGTGGCCGTGCTGACGGATGAAGAGGGCGAAGTAACCAATGTCACCGTGGTCATCCGGGATATCACCCAGCGCAAACAGATCGAACAGGCGCTGGCGGCCAGTGAGAAAAAATACCGCAAGATCTTTGACCACTCGCCGCAGGGCTTTATTCTGCTGGACACTGAAGGCCGGATCATTGATATCAACAAGCGGATCTGTGATTGGCTCGGCTACAAACAAGAGGATATGATTGGCAAGGACCATGTCTCATGGCCGTTTCTCACCAGGGCGGGCAAAGTCCTGGCTATGAAAAAATTCTATCAGCGTTTGTCCGGCAAGGTCGTACCCGCCTACAATCTTGAATTTGTCAACAAACGCGGTGAAGTTTTTATTGGCGAAGTCCAGGCCATGCAGATCCGCGATGACGAAGGCCGGATCACCCAAGTCCTGGCCATGATCACGGAAGTCTCGGCACGCCGGCCAGAAAAAACCTGATTTTATAAAAACCGCCCGGCATCCGGCGTTTCAAACCTCCACTGAGATTCAGGATATCCGTAAAAATTTAAACTAAGATAACTTATTTCATGTTGCCGGCTGCCGGCTAAGTTGACAGTGTCCGCTGTGTTTGTATAATAGTGGACCGATCATGGAAAAACCACCCGCATCATCAGGACTGACCCAAACTACGGAAGGCGTGAAAATCCTGCTGGGCAATCCCCGGCGCGCGATCATTCAGCTGGCTCTGCCTATGGTCATCGCCTTTTCCGTTCAAACCCTTTATAATTTCGTTGACGCCTTCTGGGTTTCGGGCCTGGGAACGGACAGTTTGTCTGCGATCGGATTTTTCTTTCCTTTTTTCTTCATGATCAGTTCGATCGCTGCCGGCCTGGGTATCGGTTCTAGTTCCGCTTTGTCCCGGCGCATCGGTGCGCATGATAAAAATGGCGCGGACCTGGTTGCAACCCACTCCCTGATCATCACCTGCGCCATCGGCTTGATCTTAACCATCCCCTGCGCTGTTTTTACCGAGGTTCTGTTTCGCTACGCCGGCGCTGGCCGCGTCACGGGCCTGGCCACGAGCTATGGCCGAATTCTCTTCACGGCCGGAGTTTTTTCCTTTTTCACGTTCGCGGCCAGCGCGGTCCTGAGGGGAGAAGGCGACACCAAGCGCAACATGTACGCCATGCTGCTGGGCGCGTTGCTGAATATCGTTCTTGATCCGCTGTTTATCTATGCTTTGCGTCTGGGCGTCGCGGGCGCCGCCTGGGCGACCGTGGTTTCAATCTTTATCTCAGCCTTATTGCTGGGATACTGGCTTTTTATCGAACGCCGGTCTTTCGTCACCATTACCCTGCGCCATTTTCGTTTTGACCGGAACATTATCCGTGACATCATCGCCGTCGGCTTTCCCGCTTCGGTCCAGCAATTTTCCATGTCCCTGTCCGTTCTGCTCGTCAATTTTATCATTGTCCGGGTTGCCGGGACTGACGGCGTTGCGGTCTTCACGACCGGCTGGCGCATAAACCAGTTTGCGATCCTGCCGCTGTTGGGCATGGCCACGGCCGTCACCGCAGTCAGCGCGGCTGCTTTCGGCGGTCGGGCTTATGATAAACTCGATGCGGGTTTTAGCTATGCGCTGGTCATCGGCGTCATCGTGGAGACGGTGATTGCGGTGCTGGTGTTTATCCTGGCGTTTCCCCTCGCACGGCTTTTCACCATGGCCAAGGATGCCGCACGGATTATGCCTGAAATCGTAGTTTTTCTGCGCACCATGTGCCTGTACTATCCAACCACCGCGGCGGGCATAACTGGTTCAGCCATGTTCCAGGGCACGGGCAAGGGTTTTATCTCACTCATCGTGACCATTATTCGCACTATCGTATTAACCGTACCCGCGGCATATTTGTTTGCGGTCGTTATGGGTTTTAGCCTGCCGGGAGTATGGTGGGGATTCATTGTCGGCAATGTTTCCGGCGGGATCATTTCTTACATCTGGGCGCGATCGTACATTAATCGTTTGCAGCAGCATTAAATTTGTGCCAGAATTGACACTTTGCTGCCTGTCAGCAAAGTGTATACTTTTGTGCCAGAATTGACAAAACCAGTGACAGAAATGGCAAACAGCACAAACGCAGTCCAGAACTGCGTTTGATCCATATTTTTTATAAAAATCCTATTTTCACTGTGCCAAATCTGGCAAAATATTAAAACTACCTGCCGAAATTTCAAAACAAATAAACAGGCATGCTTTTTGCAGGTAATTATCATTATGAAAATAATTAAAGGCCCAAAA
>CBFGIH010000003.1:0-13563 GCA_965648775.1 Caldifarciminota bacterium
GATTTTGAGGGCCTGATTGCCCGTATCGGCCTCCGGTTTGATTACTTTGATCCGAAAAGCGTGACCTGGGCAAAACCCAATGATCAGCGCGACTCCACTCTGCTGAGCACGGAAGCGAACTACAAGTTTTCACCGCGCATCGGTATTTCCCTGCCGGTTACGGAGCGGATGAAGTTTCGCTTCAACTACGGCCATTTCTACCAGACGCCGGCGCTGACCAACATGTACACCACGACCGATACCTCGGTGATCCGCGTCGCATTGACCCGCGGCAACACGATCATCGGCAATGTCAGCCTGCGTTCGGAAAAAACCGTGCAGTACGAGTTTGGATTTGAAAACCAGTTGACCGACGAGGTCATCTTCAGTTTCACTTCTTATTTCAAGGACATCTACGATCTGGCGCAGATCCGCAATGTCGTGGCCCTGCCCATGTCCTATTTCCAGTATTTCAACGTGGACTACGGCAATGTCAAGGGATTTGAGTTCGGTATCAAGAAGATCATGGCCAACTGGTGGTCCATGAGTCTTAATTACACCCTGCAGTTTGCCAAAGGCACGGGATCCTACGCCTCCCAGTTCTACGAAACCTTCTACTACGGCGGCACTGATCCGATCACGGGATTATCGCCCCAGCCGCCGGTGATTGACTTCTGGCTTGATTTTGACGAGCGCAGCTCCATCAACGGCGATTTCAGTCTGGATCTGCCCAAGGATTTCGTCTTCATTCCGCTGCAAAACTTCTCCGGCACGTTCGTGGTCTCCTATCACTCGGGTCATCCTTACACGCCCATGGATCTGAAAGGTAACAAGCTGGGTGACGAAAACTCGGCGCGGATGCCCGGTTACTGGAATGTGGATTTCAGCGCCCGGCGCGCCATTCCGCTCGGCCCGGTTAACATGGCTCTCAGTGTGCTGATTGACAACCTCCTAAACACCGAGCAGATCATCGATGTTTATGAGACCACGGGTAAACCCGACGACCACGGTGATGCCGAACCGACGCTCGGCCAGTTTGGCAGCCTCGCCATTTCCAGCACCCGCTATTCGCCGCAATGCGATTACAATCACGACGGCCTGATCACGAATGTGGAACAGAAGATCGGTTATATGGCTGCCCGGGCCGATTACTACCAGAATCCGCTATATTATAATGGTCCCTTCCGCGTCAAAGTCGGCATCAGTTTAGGATTCTAATTCAGAGGAGGAAAAGATGAGAAAAATCCTGATCCCGTTGCTCATCATCGCGGTTCTCGGTTTTAGCCGCACGGCGCCCGGCACCGCACCGTCCCAGCCTGGTTACCGAACCTTCCAGATTCTTCGGCACAACATCAACCAGGTTGAGATGTCAATTTCCAACTACGGCAAATTCGGCCAGGCCAGCACCAGTAACGCCGGATGCTGGTGGCCCAAAGGTTCGGGTCAGAACTATATCTTCGGCGCCGGACCCTGGTTTGGCACGATTGACGAGACCACCGGCGACACCCTGGTGACAATCGGTTATGGCCCGCACGGTGGCGAAGCCGAATACGGTCCGGGATTGGCGGGCTGGTCCATCAGCGATCCTGATGCCGTGATTTTCATGTATCCGACCAACTTTCCGCCGCCGGCGGACAAGTACCCGATGGCACCGCAGGCGCCCAAGTCGCATCAGGATTCCTGGTGCGCTTACAACGACCTGGATGCCACCTATCACATGGCCGGCGACACGCGGCCGATCGGCCTGGAAGTGTACCAGACCGTCTACGCCTGGAACCTGAGCTCGACGCAGGACATCATTTTCATCCGCTACGAACTGAAAAACGTCAGCGGCAAAAAATTGACCAAGTGCTTCTTCGGCGTCTGCACGGACAATGACATCGGCAATGAATCGGGCACCAATGCCAACGATATCATTTCCGGGAAGGTCTACCAGGTTTACAAGTTTCCGGGTTCCACTGATTCCATCATCGTGAACAACCTCGGCTATCAATGGCAGGAAGCACCCGAGGGTGGCTGGCAGCCGGAAGTGCCGGGCGCGATCGGGTTTGATTACCTGCAGAGCCCTTATAAACTGATCGAGAACGAAGACGCGGACAATGACGGCATTCCGGATCAGTACGAGCGCGACAGCGCCTATTACGCCGCCAATGTGCCGCCCAGTCAGTGGGACGGCAACGGCAACGGCGTGCCGGGCTGGCGTGATCCGGCGGAGATTCCCCAGTACGGCATGACCGCGTTTAAGCGTTTCACGCTCAACCTGGAGCCGAACAAGGATAACGAGCGGTACGTGACCATGGCCGGTTACAACTTTAAGACCGGCGCCTATGAACCGTTTGACACCGTGCCGCCGAGCCCGGATGACCAGCGGTTTTTGCAGGTCAGCGGACCGTTTGAGCTGGAAGCGGATTCAACCGCCACGGTTTTAGTCGGCATCATCTTTGCCCGCTGGTTTGGTTTGTATGCTCGACCGGACAGCGCCCTGGTCAAGGTTGATGCCACCTGCCAGTTCATCTATGATATGAACTGGCTTCTGCCGGGTCCGCCGCCGCCGCCCATCCTGACCTGCGTACCGGGCGACAAGAAAGTGACCTTGATCTGGAGCAACCTTTCGGAAAACACGTCTGATCCCTATTACGATGTCGTTCATTTCGCGGATCCCAACTCACCCATCTACGATCCTTATTATTTGAAATATGATTTTGAAGGTTACCGCATCTGGCGCAGTCAGACCGCTAAGACCTCAGACTGGAAACTGCTGGCTTCTTTTGACAAGACCAACGGGGTTATTTTCACGGACAACGTCAACTTTCCTGATTCGATCGCCCTGGCCGCGACGGACAACGGCCTTGTGCACTCGTTTGTGGACAATGATGTGCGCAACGGGTTTTCTTATTATTACGCGGTCACCGCGTTTGACTACAACTATGTGAAGGGAGTCTTTGATTCGGTTTATCTTGACACCTTCTTTGTCCAGTACGACACCTTGGGTCAGCCCATTGACACTATCTGGGATTATGACACGGTCCAGGTGATCGGGCCTTCGCCTCTTTGGTTTGAAAGCGGCAAGGTTGGTATTTCCACGGTTCCGCGCCGGGAAGCCGCCAACTATGTGCCGCCGGGAACGCCGGTCATCACCACGGCGGCGGGCAATCCCCGGCTGGATACCCTGGTCAGCGCGGTCGTGACCTACCCGCTGGATATTGACCCGGACCAGCCGCTTTACGTGGAAATGAACAAGCCGCAATACGGCAAGTGGCTGGGTTACGACACCCTGGGGGCGAATCCAAAATCATTTGACGGTGCTTACTACAGCATCTACCTGAAGAAAGATACCGTGATTTTCGATTCCATCAGCGCGCTGGTGCAGATCGGCACCGGGTTTAACAAATCGGAATTCATCTCCTGCAACGGCCTGGCCGTAGCGTGTAATGTCGGTACACCGGTCTTGCCCACTTCGGTGAATCTGTTTAAGAAAGTCGAGACCGGCGGTTATCCGGATACGCTGATCTACGCCGCCAGCGTTGTTTCACCCGTGCCCTGCTACAACAACGCACCCAACTACTCGCGCGGCTTCTGGGCTTACCGCGGTACTGACTACAAGGTTAAGTGGCATCTTGCCGGCGGCAAGAGCCGGACCGTAACCGTGACGGATCTTTACAACGGTGATACGATTCCGTTTTACGCTTTCAAAAACGATTCCGCCACCGCGCCCCATGGTGCGTGCTGGACTTTCACCCGCGCGGCAACCTTAAGCGGTCCGTTCGCGCTGGCCGGCACCGATACCCTGGAGTACCGTGGCGCGGCCGGCGTGCGCACCAAGAGCCTTTACATCATGGGCGGCATGATCAACCTGAAAAAGGGCCTGGGCATTGATTCCTTGATTCTGCCGGCCGACGGCGAGGAGTGGATCGTGCGCGCCGATACTGCCTACCTGCCGCCTTCGGTTTACGGCCGCATCATGGTGCAGGGCACGCCCGGTTATTTCGGCACGGACGCGGTCGCCTTGAACGTGAAGGTCGTGCCCAATCCGTACATCGTGCACAACGAATGGCAGCAGTCATCGCTGATCCGGCGCATCCGGTTCATCAACCTGCCGAACCGATGCACGATCCGGATTTTCAACTTGAACGGGGAACTCGTCCGGACCATCCTGCACACGGAGACGCTGCCCGTCAGTTCTGGTCAACCCGTGGAGAACAGCAACGGCGGCGATGAGTGGTGGGATCTCCTCAGTGAGAACCGTCAGCTGATCGCCAGCGGTGTCTACGTGTTCCACGTGGAATCAGAAGTGGGTGAACAGACCGGCAAATTCGCCGTGGTCCGATAGGAGGCAAACATGAAAAAATACCTGACCATCATTCTTATCTGTGCCTTCCCGCTCTTTGCCGATTTCGCCAAGCTGGGCACTTCAGGCGCCCAGTTCTTGAAAATCGGCGTGGGCCGCGGTTCGGCGATGGGCGAGGCGTTTGTCGCGATTGCGGATGACGCGACCGCCGCGTTCTGGAATCCGTCCGGGCTGGGACTCGTCACGGGCCGCCAGATCAGCCTGCAGCACAATGAGTGGATATCGGACATCCGTCATGAATTTGTCTCGGTCGCGGTACCGCTCAGCAATGTCGGCACGATCGGCGTGAATCTCACGGCCCTGTCCATGGGCGAAATGGAATACCTGACCGTAGACGATCCGAGCACGACCATCCGCGAGGACACGGGCACGGGCAAGTACTTTAATGCTTCGGATCTTTGCCTGGGCTTTTCCTTCGGCCGGATGTTCACCGACCGTTTGGCCGCCGGCTTGTCGTTCAAAGTCGTCCAGGAAATGATCTGGAACATGTCCGCAGCGGGCGTGGCGGCCGATTTCGGCATCCACTACAATACCGGTTTCAAAAGCCTGCGTATTGCCGCTTCCATGTTGAACTTCGGCACGGATTTCAAGTTCAGCGGCCGGAACCTGGATGCTTCGCGGGATCCCTTTCCGGATTCGCCCCTGGATTACGAACCGGTGCCGGTTTCCACCAAGACCAATCCTTATCCTTTACCCCTGATGTTCCGGTTCGGCCTGGCGTTTAATCCGCTGGAGACGTCGAGCCAGCGGCTGACCATGGCGCTGGATCTCAATCATCCCAACGATAACTACGAAACCGTGAACCTGGGGTTTGAATATGGTCTCCAGGAAATGTTTTTCCTGCGCCTCGGTTACAAGACCTACTTGAACACCGAATACATGAAGGCCATGACCGGCGGCGCCGCGACCTGGGACAGTACGGAAAACAAGATGACCTATGACTGGGGCGACAAGACCGAGTGGCTGCTCAACAATCTCACTGCGGGCGTCGGCCTTAACCTCAAAATGGGCGCGAATTCGCTCCGGTTTGATTACGGTTACATGAATAAGGGTGTCCTGGCCGCGGCGCACCGGCTGGGATTGACCATTGGTTTTTAATTTAACTGAATCGGCGGGAGGGTGCGTTTACCCGCATCCTCCCCTCCTTACCAGATAAAAAGGAGGTGATCAATCATCACATCAAAGGGTGAGGAAAGTTTTGAATTTCCCACCGGCAATCAGACGAATCATCAATGGTTAACTGACAAGGAGGTTATCCAATGAAGAGGTTTGCCATAATTATGCTGTTCGCGGTTGCGGTTTTCGCCGTGGCCCGCCCGCCCATGCAGGCTAATTCCCGGGAGGGCGTGGGTCTTTATCTTCCCGGCAATCCGCCCGGCATCAATGCCACATTGATCGCACCGTGCGGTGATATCCGCGCGATCCTGGGGCCGCAGGGCAACAACATTGCAGTTTCAGCTAACGGCAATGCGATCGCGGTTCTTTACGGTGCACCGACCGGCAACTCTACTGACCCGATGGCGATCAAGATTGCCTACTCGGTCAACAATGGTTCTACCTGGAGCACTTTCGGTCCGTTCACGGGCAATATCCGCCGGATTTACGGCGGCGTGGACGGCACCCCGGGTTTTGATACCAATCCGGGCGAGTGTCTTTTCTGCTACATGAAAGGCGCTTCCGGTTACGCGGCGTTTCCGATTGAGGTCATCGTCGAGGAGAATGTACCCAGCGCGCCTTCACCTTCGGCGCCCATCAACGTGACCTGGTCAGATTCGCTCTTTCCCTGGCAAACCGGCATGGTCATTGCGCCGGATAATCCGCTCTACTGCATGACCTCGGGTTGGAGCTATTTAAGCAATGGCGACAATCACATCTATTCCTGGACCTCGGAAGACGGTGGCTACACCTGGAACATGCCCGTGGACTTCGGCGTCACGGTTAGCCCGGCTTACGGCGGCAACTCTGGTCCGAAAATGGCCATGGGTACGGGTGGCTATGTCTGCGGCACGTTCAACAACGCGGTCGGCGGTATCACCAACGACGGCTGGCCGCACTTCATCGAATCCACGGACGGCGGCAACACTTATTCAACCGCCTATCCCATGCCGGTCCCCCACTTTGATTCTGCCGCCGGTCAGTTCTGGTGGCACGAGTGCAACGCCCAGGTGATCAATGGCAAGCCGTGGATTCTGGCCAATGACATCGGCGGCGGCGGTTTCTGGCTCTGGAAAGGCACGGGCGCGCCTGGTTCCTGGACCTGGACGGCCTGGGACCTGGGCGAGGTCGGCGCCTGCTCGACCTGGATCGCGGACACCTTGTTCCAGATCATTCCCGGCCAGTACGGCACGATCTGCCATGATCCAGTTTCGGGCATGATTTTGGTGACCTACAAGGGTCTGGCGTATGTCAACCGGGGCGGCAATGTGCTGGCCAACGGGCCGGCGGTGTGCGGGGTGTACACTTACGACGAGGGTGCCACCTGGAAGGTTTGTCGTCCGTTGTCGGTCTGGAACACGATGACCTATTCGGACTGGAACGGCACGGAGACGGCGCACCGTTTGGTGAACATTGGCGGTGCGATTTACGCCTATTCGATCTGGATTCACAACACGAACTTCAATTTGTATTTTGAGGGTGGAACGGCGAATGGCCGGGTGTTGCCGCTGGGGGTGGATGAGACCGAGGCGGGCAACATCGTGCGGATGAACCTTCAGGTTGCGCCGAATGTTGCCCGTGGTGTTTGCCGGGCCACGTTCAACAACCTGTCGGCGGGCATGGTGCGCGTGCAGTTATTTGATGCGGCGGGTCGGTTTGTGCGCGAGGCGTTTACGGGTGTGCTCAATGCCGGGGTAAACAGCGTTGAGCTGCCGACCGCGTCGTTGACGAGCGGCACATACTTTGTCCGGTTGGAGACGGTCAAGGGCACGGCCACCGCCAAGTTCGTGAAAATCTAAAACGGTCACCCAAGATCGTACGCAGACAAGGGGAGAGCGGGCTACGCCCTCCCCTTGTTGCTTGACCGCGATTTTTTATGGAGATGTTTATTCTTGAAAGAAAGAGGGTGTTACTTATGTTAACCATACTATGTGTGCTCCTGGCGGGTCAGGCCGCTGAACCGCTTTTACCCTTTGCGGCAGTTCGGCTCATGACGGACCGGTTTGTCAGTCAGACCGCCGGCGCGTATGCTTACCAGGATCATCTGGTCTATTACGGCCTGGACAACCGGCCCGTGGCCTATGCCATGATTTACTGCAGTCCGGAAGGCGCGCCCTTCACGGTCATTGCCGGCGCGCGCCGCGATTGCACGCCGATTGGTGAATTTGCCGGGGTCCGGCCGAATTTCTTTAATAATTTTGAGAGGGCCAGACAGAAGGCAGAAGCATTCTGCCGCGCCGCAGTTGAATTTCAGCGCATTTACTATGCGGGACCATGCGAAGAATACTACGCGTTTGGCGCCGGTGACCGGGTGGTGATGGTCAACACTTATTCGCTGGCGGTGTACGAGAAAACATTCTTTGACCGCAGCCAGCCCGAGCGGGATCCGCAGCTGGAAAAAATTCTCAGCGCGAAATGGGATGTTTACTTGAGCGGCACACCGGCGGCCAGCCGCTACTCCGGTTATGTTGATTCCGTGCCCTATGTCATCTGGAGTTACGGCTGCACGCCGACCGCTTCGTCCATGATCGCCTGGTACTGGGACAGCCGCGGTTACAGCCGGCTGGTAGATCATTTCTTTGACCGCTGGGACAACGTGGAGCAGGGCAATGATTACAACCGGCCCAACGTGCACCGCGAATTTTCAATCGCGATGAACACCGATTCCATGTCCACCGGCGGCACCAATATCTACAATGTCGCGCCGGGTCACAACACGGTTTTTAACAGCCAACACGGCTATTCATTCACCAACTCCATGTCGCCGCAGGGCACCTCGGCCAATCAGTACATCTTTTCCTGGGTTAAAACGGAAATTGACGCCCAGCGGCCCGTGCACTGGTGCGTGCTGCAATACTGGTACGGCGGCCAGTACATCGGCCACAGCACCACCGCGGTCGGCTATGACATCGTCCTGCCGGACACGTTCATTGTTCTGCACAACACCTGGGATTACTCGGAACATTCCTGGGATTTGTGGACTTACTACGGTGGTACCTATTCGCGTGATTACGCCTACCCGACCGTGCCCGGCGGTGCCGTGGCCGTGGATCTGGACCTTACCTTTCCCTCAGACGTCAACACCTGGTTTTTCCGAACCCTGAAATACAAATTTCAGTGGACGAGCCAGGGTACGATTGACCATATCAAGCTCTGGCGGGCACCGGGTACGCTCTGGCAGTCGAATGACACGACCTACTGGCAGGTACTGGCAAACTCGATTCCCAATACCGGATCCTATGTTTACCAGGTGCCGAATGAATCGCTTTATCACCGCATTAACCTGGTCGGTTTAAACGCGAGCAATACCCGCGTGGCCGCCGACGGCAGTTTTGCGCCTTTTGCCACCAAGCCGATCATCAGCACCAACCCCTTGATCAAACTGTACGGTCACCGTCCCCTGACCAGCATAGTCCAGGACGTGGCCGTCGTCGGCAGTTACGCCTATCTGGCCATGAACAGCGGTGACCTGGCCATAGTTAACATCGCGGATTCAACCCTGCCGGAACTCACAAACCTGGTGGCGATCGGCGGTACGCCCAAGTCCCTGGCGTACGCCAACGGTTATCTGTACTGCGCGACGGGATCGGACATGGGGTTTAAGGTCATAAGCCTGGCCAATCCCACGGTGCCGGCCGTGATCGGTTCAGTCACGCTCAGCGCCGCGACCAATGGTATTGCCGTCCGCGGCAATTACGCTTACGTGACCGCCGGCGCCGCGGGTCTGCGGATCGTGTCTGTCGCCAACCCGTCCGCGCCCGCGGAAATCGGATTTTACAACACGCCGGGCCAGGGCTATGACGTGTGCCTGATCAACGACACGATTGCCTGCGTGGCCGACGGTACGCGAGACTTGATCTTCATCGACGTGTCCAACCCGGCCGCACCCGAATCCCTTACTTCCATGAGGACGCCGGGCATACCCAAAGGGGTTTATTTTAATGGCTATTTGTTCGTCGGTGACGGTCCGGCCGGTATCGGCATCGTGAACGTCAACAATCCGGCTCAGCCGGACTCGGTTTTTTGGATTGACACACCGGGCACGCCCTACAAATGCCTGCGCCAGGGCAACCTGCTGACGGTGTGCGACGGCGGCTCCGGCATCCATTTTTATGACATTGCCAGTGTCAACAGCCCGACCGATCTGGGTTATCTTGATTCCTACGGAAACGCCAACAACTGCGTTGCTTACGGCAGCCAGCTCATCGTTGCCGACGGTGATGACGGCCTGTATATCATGGCCGCGCCCGTGGGGATCGAAGAAAGCAGGCAATCGGCCTCGCGGTCTTCCCTGGTGACGGTTTCATCCAATCCTTTCCGGCGGCAATTGGCGATCAATCTTGCCCGCCTGATGGATACTGACCTTTGCCTGCGCGTGTTTGATATTTCGGGCGCCTGTGTCCGGACCCTGATCAACGGCAAGGTTACCCGCGGTGTCGCTTACTGGGACGGCCGGGACGCAGCCGGGCATGTTCTGCCGGCGGGCGTTTATTTCCTGAAAGCGGAGACGTCTCAGGCAGCGGAAACCCAGAAACTCATCATGGTTCGCTGAACCGAAAACGGAGATTAATAAAAGGGCGGTGTTAACCACCGCCCTTTTTTACGGACTAAGCTCTGATTCCTAAATCCTGAGGCCTATCTTAAAATACCCAGCCAGTCGCCGAGCAGAAACTGCAGGCGGCCAATGAGCAGGCTGACCCGGCCCATGATTGTGTAGCCAAAAGCGGCACCGAACCCGGTCATGATGAAGATGACGCCGATGCGCGAGGAAACTTTGAGCAGACCCTTTTGTTCCCGCGAGAAATAAAAGTACGAGACCACGCAGAGCACCCCCAGAAAGAGGATGACCGACCAGAGGATGCCCCAGCTGCCCGCATGCCAGCGGCTGAAGTTTGCCGGGGTGAGGATTGTGCCCTGCATCTGCTTGATAATGCTGCCCTCAATGCCGGCGGGAATGGCCAGGCCCGTGTAGTAGCCGATCGTGATGCCGATGGGAATGCGGACCAGCCAGGAGATTTTGGGAATGAAGCGGGTGAAGTATAGAAGGCCCAGGATCAAAAAAATGACAAGGATCAGCCGGCCGCGGAACAGCGGCTGAAAAAGCACGGGCCACAGGATCCGGTGCCAGTAAAAAGTCACCGCGTAGCCGTTGGCCACGCCGACAAAGATGTGCTCGGCTGTCTTGTAAAAGGGATTGTCGCGGTACAGAAACGAAAAGATTGCCAGGGTCAACAGCGCGCCGATCCAGATCCAGGGGTCATGAGCGAGGATCATTTTTTCCTCCTTTTGATGATGAAGGCGATGTTGCCGATGATGATGAAACCGATGATCGTGAGGTGGGCATAGGTGATGGAAGACAAGCTTTCGCTGGCCTTGCGCTTCTTGTTGACCGTGAGGCGGCGGCTCAGCAGTTCTTCGTATTCGGCGGCGCCTTTCATGCCCACGATCAAGCCGGAAAACTGGCCGGACTGGAGATAGGGATAAAAATCGCCCGCCGAAACCGCAGTCACGCCGGCCGCGACCCGGATGCCGTAACGGTTTTGGGGATAGTAGACCCAGGTCAAGGGAATGGCGGAGGCGGCCAGGGACACGACCAGTTCCACATTATTGTAGTTCTTGATTTTTTTCAAAAGCGGCAGGGTGTCGGTTTTGTTACCGTAGTAGTCAACCTTGTAGACATTGGTGATGCTTTCGGCCATGCCGAGCATGGGGATGAGCGGCGGCGGCTGCCAGCCCAGAAAAACATAATCGCGGCCGTAAATGATGGAGTCAGCGTTCGTGGTCGCCACGGCATTGAACTCGGGCACGATCTCGTCCAGGGCTTTCTTGGCCAGGCCCAGCTGCTGAACATAAAGACAAAGAGCCAGGACCTTGATGCGTTTGGTGAAAGCGTGGCGCAGGATGGCCAGGCCCATGGGCTCCAATTCAGGCAGGGTCTGGGGATCATAGCAGAAATCCATGATCAGGGCTTTGTCCGGAGCGATCGTGTCAATGGCGTTGAAGCATTTTTCAACCGGCGACATGACCCGTACTTTCTGAGGAATCGGCAGGAGCATGGGGATAATGACAACAATGGCCAGGATCAGGTAGATGATCCGGCGGTCAATGGAGTTCAATCGGTCAATCAGGTTCATTCCGTGCCTCCAAGCCAGGAGCGTTCAATGCCCAGGATGATTTTTAATTCCGTCGCGAGACTACCCAGGGCGATGCCAAAACCAATACCCCGCTGGCCCGCGACCAGGGGCAGGTCCATGATCCATTGAGCAAAGGCCGGCAGGTGCCTGGATATCCGGTCGCCGATGGGCAGAATGCCGATCATGATGATGAAGGCGGCGGATAGCAGGAGGGTGGCTTCGGTCGAACGGGCGCGGAACGCGCGATACGAGGCCGAAGCCATGAAAAAAGCCAGCAGGGCAAACATGGTCGCGCCCAGGGGCACTTCCACCCGCAGGTACAGGGTCTGGATATCGAACAGAAACGAACCAAGCCGGGGATGGAGAACGGGCCCCTGTCCCTCTACGCCGCCCAGCAGGCCGATCAGCGAGCTGACGAAGAAGGTGACGATGAGCACCCAGGAATAAGGCCAGTTCTCGCGCCGCCGGCGGATCTTGTCAAAATGAACGCGCAGGAGACTGCCCAGGCCCAGCACCAAGGCAAAGGCGAAAAGAATGCGGAGCAGGTCGTTGCGGATTGATTCGTCAATGCCGACAATCACCGGATGCGGGATGAAATAGGTGATGATGCCGAAGGCGCCGAAGATCATCAACAGCATCAGGGGAAAAGTTCTTTTCATGTTAGCTCCTTAATGGAAAAGGTCCAGGATCGGAAATTTGCTCAAAAGACCCACGATTGACGCGACAATCAGCAGACTGCCGATGATCAGCTTGCCCAGGTCTTCGCCTTTGATCGCGCCTAAAAGCAGCGGTTCGCGGGAGATATAGGCGGATGCCGCGTAGAGCTCTTCGCCGATTAAGGTGTAATCGCAGGCGGTGACCAAAAACGGCAATTGGGGAATGGCGTCAGTGCCGGCGATCTGGATCGCGCCGGTGGCCGCGCCGGTCTCGGCGATGATCAGGGACTCGGCGTAAAAATAACCGACCAGAAAGTTGGTCGCCGGCCGCTCCCGGAGCATGATGCCGTCCAGCGCGGCGGCGTAGGCGAACTGCGAATCAGTGATGAAATAGACGCTGTCCGGATTGAAGGCGTCGGGCCGGCCAATGGTGGTGTAGGATTCCTTGACAATTTCACGCGCCACGGTGTAAACGATCGGATCATAATGGGGATTGATCAGTTTCGTGTTGTAAGTGGCGACTTTCTTCGCCACTTCACCCAGGATGTTGAGCGAAGCGATGGTCGGAATCATGTCAATGGTGCCCAGCCCGGTCGTGTAGAGGATGGGCTTGCCCATCTCCGTGGCCCGGCCCACAGCTTCGTCAATGGCTTGCAGACCGGCGATTTTGCGGATGAAAAGTTCCCGGCCGCGCCGGGCCTGGATGATGAAATAGATGATGATCGTGCTGAACAGGATCATGCCGATGAAGATGTTCAGGGTCCGCCAGTTGATCCACTGAGGTTGGCTCATGGCCGGCAGAGAAATCTCAGACAAAGCCGTGACCGTGTCCGCGATGGCCGCAACGCGGTAATAGTAATTTTTATGGTCCTCGGTCACGTCTTCATAGGAGCGGCGGCCCCGGCCCAGGAAAGCGACCTTTTCGAAATCCACGCCGTTTTCGCTGCGGTAGATTTCGTAACCGGTAATCAAGGCGTCGTCCGGCGACAACTGCCATTCAATGATCATGGTTCCGCCGCCGTCGTTGGGCGCGTCCGCGGCCTTGACGCCCGTGGGCGGGGACAGGGCGAGCAGACCAATTAAGAGAGTTGAGATCATGGATTCTCCTTTTGTTTTTTTATTAATGTTGGGATTAAGGCCTGGTAATTATTCTGATATACTTGATGATTGGAAAAACTTCTTATCTTTTGACGCATATTCTAAAAACACTCATCGACCAAGAAATGTTTTTTGCAACTACGGACATATCCAGGAAAAAAATCCGTCATTTTCTTTTTTTCTCAATGCATCG
>CBFGIH010000003.1:13573-26381 GCA_965648775.1 Caldifarciminota bacterium
TTTTTCCCGCATTTGGGACAGCCTTGCCGGTACTTGTCCATTGCCTGGTCGGCATCAATACCGAGGATCGTGGCGACGGAAAGCAGCCAGGCCAGGCAGTCGGCGAACTCTTCGCGGGTCCTGACGGGATCGGCCTTGCGCAGGGCCTGGGCCAATTCACCGATTTCCTCGACTAACCAGTTGAAGGTCCGGTCCAGACCCCGCCGGCGGTCTTTGTGAAGATAGATATCCGCGATCAGTTTTTGATAAAATTTCAGATCCATGTCAAAGAACGGCAAACCGCTTGCAAAGGGAGTGATGGTAATAAATTAAAACAGGGTGATTTGATGGAGGAAACTGAATTAAACTGCGGGATAAGTCCTTCCAGTTCATGCCGAAAACAGGGAAGGGCGTAAACGCCCTTCCCTGTTTAACAAGGCGTTAGAAGTTCACACTTTGATCATCCCACGGTTCGCCGCCGATGCCGTTGTGGTTGCCGTCAAAGAAATAGCCGTTGGTGCCTTTTAAAGTCTTTGACGCCCAGGCGTGGCGACCGGTGGTGATCGGCCGGAGATAGAAGTAATCAACTATGGTGTAGTTGTTGCCCGCGTCGGTGTAGATGCGCAATTCGCCGGGCACGAACCCATTCTGGTCATAGACGGCGATGGTCGCCGTGCTGATCGTGGCCGTTTCCAGCAGCCGACTAAAGACAAAGGTGGCGCCGCCGCTGATTGCGGTCACGGAGTTCAAGCGGGGCGGCGCGGTCGGGTCGTCCACGCGGAAACAGGAAACGAGATCGGGCTCATTGGCTTCGGGACCGTCCTGGTCGCCGTCCAGTTTTAGGAATTCCACCGGCGTGGCGTGATCACCCAGGCGCTTGATGTTGTCGCACTTGACCGTGATCCGGTAATTGGCGCCCGTGGCCAGATTCGCGGCCGGCTGGAGCGTGACACTGTTCAGGGTCTTGGCCAAGATGTTGAGGGTCTGCGGGTTGCCGGCTTCATTGGTGAGGATGATGTTGCCGGTGGTTAGCGTCGTGGTATCCATGTTAAATAAACCGGAAAAAGTCAGTGAGATAACTGGCTGCTGGTTATTAGTAGCGATGGTGTCGGGGGTGAACGCGGTGATGGTCGGCTGGACCGGAACAACCAAAGTATCCATGAGGGGCGAAGTGTAAAACGGCGCCAGGTAGTCGTCGTAGCTGCCGTCCACCAGGTTGTCTTCGTCAAAATCAAGGGGAGAACCGTAAGTGTTGGTCATGCCGCCCGATTTCAGACGCAGGAGGTAGACGCCCGAATCCGGCACATCGCTGATGTAGATATAGAGCTTAAAGATTTCCGGAAAGTACTCGGTGGTGATGGCCGAATTGGCAATGGATTCGCCGGTGCGGGTATTGAGCAGGGAAATGTTCGCAAGATTGGTGACCGTGGTCTTGTCCATGTAATCCGAGAACACGACCTCAATGCGGCCCTGAATGCCGGCCTGGCTTGAGTTCTGGTCCACAATCTCACCACCCGGCGCGGGCGTGATGTTAACCACGGTCGGCAGGTTGGCGGCGCCAGTGCCCAGCGGCAGGTCTGGATCCACGACCAGCTCATTATCGGCCTTCTGACAGGCCAGGATAACAAGCAGGCCGCAAGCAAAGATTAATAGTTTTTTCATGGTCTCCTCCGGGTTAAAACTTCAGGGTCGCGGACAGCTTCCAGTTGGTCAGGTCCGTGAGCTTGGCAAAACCCATCAAGTCGATCTGTAGATTGTCGGTGGCGTTCCAGCCGATGCCGTAATAGTAATTGGTCCGGGGCGTTTTCTCCAGGTGGGTTTCGTCCGAACCGATCGGCGCCGGTCCCGGGTCGATCATGGTTTCATCCACGGCGCCCGTACCGTCCACGGTACGGATGCGCAGGGGTTCATAGGCAATCTGCTGCTGGACAACAGTGTAGTCATCAATCGTGTATTGGTGCTCGGCGCCCAGGCGAAAGACCACCGGATTGGCGATCGTGAATTCCAGGCCAACCGGAATTGATATTTCGTGGGTCGCGCCGGTGCGCTTGGTCATCCAGGACTCGCTGGACCAGGAGGTTTCCACGTAATCGTCCGGATCAAACGAGATGCCGTCATTGTCATCGTAGATCTCAACCGCGAGTGTCGTGTCGCGGGCCACGGTTGAATCCTTCCACGAGCCGGTGGTGAAGAAAAGGCCGATGCCGAATTTCAGCCGCGGAGAAACAGTGAAGAGCTGACGGGTGCCGATGCCGATGCGTTTGTTGCTATAGGACCCAGTGTACCAGGTCCAGACGTTGGTGGTGTCCCAGAGAAAGTCGGTGTATGCGTCCAGCCGGCCGTTGCGATGAAAATCAAGGGCGCCGTCGCCGTAATCCCAGGAAGCGGTGCCGACGTTCAAGTAAAAACGGCCCTGAGCATTCTCGCTGTAATTGTAATGCGATTTCAGCGTCACATTGATATCCATGCCGGATTGGGGAGTGTCCAGGGAATCAAGGACATGCACGGTGGTGTGAAAAACCGAGGTGTCCGCCGGGTTGGTGTGCACGGCCGTGTCACCGTTGATCAGCGCGTAATCCTTCATTTTGATCATGGCCAGATCGGCCTGCAGTCCAAAGCGGACGCGCTCTTGATCCAGCCAGGCGCTGAAGGTCAACCCGTTGTTGATCCAGTTAGCCTGGTTGTCGCCGGCAAAACCAGCATGGGCCTGAAAAGTTGTAAGGCCGCTGACCAGGTTGTAATCCGTGGTGTCAAAGGTGAAATTGTTGGCCGGGTTGGTGAAGATGTATTTCCACTCATTATGCATGAAACCCAGGCCAAACCGCTTGTTGCCGAAAACCTTGGCCGCGGCCAGGTAGAAGTCGTTCTGGTTTTCATAATTGTAGGCCGAAGCCGTGCGCTCGGTGACAATGCGCCGGTCAAAAGTACCGTTGTTGTCGGAGTCAATCCAGTCAATCGTGGTCACTTTCGCGTCGCCGATGATTTCATCACCATTGACATCGTCCAGGCCAGTGGGCAGGGCGAATTTCAATTGAGAACGGTCGTAAATCAATGCCGGAAACACTGAACTCAATCTGGTGGTGCCGCCCAGCAGGATAAACGGCACGCTGCCGTTGTTGAAGACATCTTCATAACTGGTCATGAAATTCGAGAGGTTCGTCCATAAACGGGAACCCTCGATTTCCGTGATCCGGGCCGGATCAAACAGCAGGTCATAATCGTCCGCCCACAAGCCCGCCGTGGACTGGGCCCGGAAGGATTGCGTGACCATGCTGAAGGCCAGCGCGCACAGAAGCGTTAAGGTCAAGGCATATTTCATTTTACCTCCTTGGTTTTTGCCTTTTTTGTGCGTGCGAAAACACATTTATGGTTGGCGAAAGCATTCACCTCCTTTGCGGATGCTTATTGCCGACCGGATCAGCAATAATTCATTTGCCGGTAGGGCAATAATATAAGAATTATATATATTATTCCTGGTCAGTCAAGGACAGGCAAGAAACGGCCACGGGATTTTCATCGCATTGACGGCGTTGGTTTTCTCCATATAATTATGACATGACCGGTTCGACTCCAAACCGTTACCGTTTCTGGTTTGCTTTGATTTTCTTTGCCGCCCTGGTGCTGCGCCTTATATATTTATGGCAGCAACGAAAGGCGGATCCCCTTTTTAATTATCCGGTGCTGGACGGCTTGTACCATCACCAGTGGGCCTCAGCCCTTGCCGGCGGAGATTGGCTCGGCCGGGAAACTTTTTTCCGGGCGCCCCTTTACCCCTATTTTCTGGGTTTGGTCTACAAAATTTTTGGTATTGGTTTTATCTGGCCCCGCGTGCTGCAATCTTTGCTCGGCGCGGGCAGCTGTTTGCTGATCAGCCGGTTAGGCCGTCAGCTTTTTGATCCGGCCACGGGCATCGTCGCCGGTCTGATCGCCGCGGTCTATCCATTATTCATTTACTTTGATAATGAACTGCTGATTCCTTCCCTGCTGATTTTCCTGGTGTTGGTTGGTTTTAATCTGACGCTCTGGGCAAATCAAAAACCAGGCAGGAAACGCGGCTGGTTTATTGCCGGCCTGACCTGGGGTCTGGCTGCGATCACCCGGCCGAATGTCCTGTTGTTTTTTCCGGCACTTTTCCTCTGGCTTTACCGTAGCGCCCGGCGGTATGCGCTGGCCGCCGCCGCCCTGCTGGCACTGGGCATGGTCCTGGCCATTGGCCCGGTAACGGTGCGCAATTACTTAGTCGGCCACGAATTCGTGCTGATCGCCTGGCAGGGTGGTTATAACTTTTACATCGGCAATAATCCGGCCGCGGACGGCCGGACCGCGATCGTACCCGGCACGAAAAAGTCGTGGCAGGGTGGATATTACGATGCCCGCCGGCTGGCCGAGGAGGCAAAGGGGCATCCGCTCAAGAACGCGGAAATTGATCGCTACTGGCTGGGCCGGGGCTTGAAATTCATTTTTACACAACCCGGGAGAGCGCTTTACCTTTTTGCCTTAAAGACCTACCTGTGGTTTGGCGGCTGGGAGATTTCCAATAACCGCGACCTTTATTATTTCACCCGGTCGTCCTACCTTCGTTACCTTTTTTTTAAAACACCCTGGTGCCAGTTTCCCTTTGGTTTAATTTTCCCGCTGGCTTTATCAGGCTTGATCCTGGCCTGGCAGGATCATCGGCCGATTGCATTGCTCGTATGGTTCATCGGCCTTTATTCCTTTTCTTTTATTTTGTTTTTCGTGACCGCCCGCTACCGATTGACCATTGTCCCTTGCTTGATTATCCTGGCTGCCTATGCGAGCCGGCGTTTTTATCGGTTAGGCCGCGAGCGTTCCTGGGCCAGACTCAAGCCGGCAGGGTATGTTTTTTTCCCCGCCCTGATCATCTGTAACCTCAACCTGGCCGGCATCCGCGATAATCCAGTTTTGAATCAATTGTTCCTGGCCGAGCTCGAATACCGGAAAGGCAATCTGACTCAGGCGTTAAATTTATATGAAAAGGCCCTGCCCCAGTATCAGAAGGATCCTGAAGTGTTAAGCCAGATGGGCCTATGCTATTACCGGCTTGGCCGGTGGAACGAAGCATATCAGTTTTTTGAGCGTTCCCTGGCCGCTGATCCCCGCCAGCCCAATGTTTACCTGAATCTGGGCAATATCCTGTACCTGCGACGCGATATTTTGGGCGCCCAGAAGGCGTACCAGACTGCGATCAGGTATGACGCGGGTTACGCGCTGGCCTACGAAAATCTCGCCAATACTTATCTGCTGCGCGACAGCCTAACCTTGGCCCGGAAACTGTACGGGCAGGCCCTGTTCCTTAATCCCCGCTTGACCAATTCCCTTTATTACGCCGCCGTGATCGAGTTACGGCTTGGCAATCGAACCGAGGCGGAATCGCTCTGGCGATTAACATTGAAAGTTGATCCCCGCCACGAGGCTGCGCAGCGCGCGCTTGACGATCTCCGGCGTTTGCCTAAACCATGAGGCTGGTCTGGTTCAGCGGCTGGATCCTGGCTTACCCCTTAGCGCGGGTGGCCCTTGGTTTGAAAGTCCGGGGAAGAGTTCCCAAACGCGGCGCCGTGATCATTGCTGCCAATCATGTTTCTTTTCTGGACCCGCCCATGATCGGCATCGCCGCTTTCCGGGAAGTCCATTTTCTGGCCAAACAGGGATTATTCCGCTTATCCTCATTTTTCCGCTGGCTGATTATGACTTTTAACGCAAGGCCGGTTCACGGCACTGAAGGCATGATCAACGCCGTCCGTCTCCTGCGCCGGGGCCATGCCGTGGTGATTTTCCCGGAAGGCACGCGGGCGCGGACCGGTTACCTTTTGCCGTTCAACCCCGGCATCGGTTATCTCGCGATCCGTCAGCAGGTTCCCGTCATCCCAACCCTGATTGTCAATTCCAATAAACGCGTGGTCTCGTTGATCAGCCGCTGGCACGCGCTGGAAGTTCGTTTCGGCGCGCCGATCCGCCCTGATGGTTTTGCCGATACCAAGGAAGAATACCGGCGGTTCGCAGCGCGCATTCGGGAGGAGGTTTTGAAACTAAGATGAAAATATACATTGCCCGACACGGCGGATTTTGCTTCGGCGTCACCAGGGCGATTCGAATGGCCAGCAAAGCGTCGGCCTCCGGCCAGCCGGTTTATTCCCTGGGACAGTTAATCCACAATTCCCAGGTCGTTCAGGATTTGAAGTCCCGAGGAATCATCACCGTCAATCGCCGGTGCGAGGTCAAAGGAAAGAACATCATTATTCGTTCCCACGGCGTCCAGCCGGTCTTGCTGAAAAGATTAAAGCAGGAAGGATACAATATCATTGACGCGACCTGTCCCCGGGTCCGCCGCGCTCAGCACTTCGTGGAAAAACTCGTACGGGAAGGATACCAGGTGGTGATTGTCGGCGAAAAGGATCATCCGGAAGTCCAGGGACTGCTGGGCTATGCGGACGGCAAGGCCGAAATATACCGCGACGGCATGAAACTTCACGGCCGCCGGATTGGCGTGGTCCCCCAGACCACGATTGAAATCAACTACCTCAACCATGCCGTTGCCCGGTTGATGCCGGATGTCCTGGAGATGAAAATTTACAACACCATCTGCTATGAGACAATATACCGTCTGAAGGAGGCCCTGGCCATTGTCAAAAAAGTTGAGATGATGATCGTCATCGGTGGTAAAAACAGCGCTAACACGACTCGGCTTTATGAAATGTGCCGGGCGATCAAGCCGACTTATCACATTGAAACCGCCGAGGAGATCAATCCTTCATGGTTTAAAGGCGTTCAGCGGGTGGGAATCACCGCGGGTGCTTCAACGCCGCGGGAGCAGGTGCGGGCGATTGCCCAGTACCTGCGGCGCTTGACCGACCGGCGGCGCCGTCATCGTCCGTAACGGGAGATCAGGGATATTACAGGTCCCGGCGGGTCAAGGACATGGTGCCGATGCGCAGGGGCAAAAGCAGAGCCAGGCCGTTGACCACGGCGAAAATCACAAAGTAGACTATCACCAGCGCGGGTCGGTTTGCCCGCTGAAGATACTTGCCCGCCAGGTACTGGTAGGCGGGAACCGCGAGTATAACCAGGCAGAGGATGACATAGCCGATGCTGATCAGCGCGGTGATAATGCCGCCGCTGCCCGCCGCGATCCGCGAGGGATTGTCCTCGTTGAATTGCGGAAAAGCACTGCCCAGTCCCAGATCAATTGCCACCAGCGCGGCGGCAAAGCATAGCCCGAGCCCGGGCATAATCATAAGGAAATAATGGTCGGTTTTGATTAATAGATTGGAAACGATAAGCAGGCCCTCAAAAATGAGCACCACGACCGCAAGGTTAAAAACGAACTTGATCATGATGACCCGGCGCAGACCCATGGGCGAGGAGGCGATGAACCAGAGCCCCTTGCCTTCCAGACTGAGCGCGGGGAAGATGAACCGGACGCCGAGCGTGGCCAGGACAAAGCAGATATAAGCGAAATTCGCGAAAGAAACCATGGTTCGCCATTGCGGAAAGGTAAAATAAAGCGGCGTCCGGCGGATGGAAAAAATGTAGATCAACAGCAGAATCAGAAAAATGGACAACTGCACCCACTGGGCCGGTTCCCGCAGGAAGAGAATGATGTCTTTGTAGAGCAGGGAGCGCGCTGGGTCCGGGACCGGCCGGAACAGCAAAGACCGCCGCCGGTTGCTTTTGCGGCCATGTTCACCCAGATTCAACCAGGAACGGTGATAAAACCACCGCGCGATAAAATATGCCGAAAAGATCGAAGAAAGACTGACCAGGAAAAGCAGCACGGCATAAAAAAAGCCGGAACCGTCCAGCACTCGCATGCCTTTGAGGATGCCGGCCAGCCAGGTGGAAGGCACGTAGGCACCGCCGACCGTTGACAGGTTGGCGGCAAAACGGATCAGGTCCTGTTCATTTTCCGTTTCAAAGATTTTAAGCACGCTCGGATTGGAAATTTTCAGGTAGAGCAAGGAAAGACCGATAATAAAGAAAATTGATACGAAGATGACATCCCGCGGCCGTAGCCGCGGAAATATACCCAGCAGGATCAGAATCATGATTGAGGCCAGCGCCGCGGGCAGGATGATGTAACAAGCGATGCTGGCCAGCGCCACGCCGTAGAAAAGGGGTGGGGCATGAAAATTTAAACCGTAGGCAAGAAGCAGGGGCAAGGCGACGACCATGGTTGCCCATGATGCGTAAAGGGAATTTTCAAAAAGTTTGGCGAGGTAAATCGTGGTTGGACGTAACGGCAGGGAGAAAAGCAGTTCGAGTTCCTGATTGTTGTAAAAAGTGGAAAAGGAAGTGATGATGTTGCTGAACAGCAGCATGATAAAAAAGACGAAAAACGCCATCTCCACGGTTCGGTCAATCAGGGACAACCCGATCATTTCCAGCTGACTCAAGTAAGCGAAGATTCGGTAAAGAACATAAAACGAACCACTGAAAAAAACACCCAGCACCAGCAAAAAGGATATGGTGCGCAGGATGCCGAGGTGAGACAGGGTCTGGCTGATGGTCCGGAGATGATTGCGGTAAATGAGCAGAAAATCATTCATCTGCTACCCGGGTTAAGGTCAGGTAAATTTCTTCTATATCCCCGGCGCCGGCAATCCGGGCCAATTCTTCCAGCCGGCCGTCAAATTTTATGCGGCCCTGGTCAATGATGCCGATCCGGGAGGCGATTTCCCGGGCAAAAGACAGGGTATGGGTGGAAATGAGCAGGCTTTTGCCCTGGTCCCGCAGCTGCTGAAAAGTTTCACGCACGGTCTTGCTGCTTTTGGGATCCAGACCCACCAGCGGTTCATCAATCAAGATCAGCGACGGGTCATGGATGAGCAGTTGGCACATGATTATTTTTTGTTTCATGCCGTGCGAGTAGCTTTCTGCCGGTTCATCGAGCCAGCCGCCGATTTCAAACCGCTGGCACAGTTCCTCCAGCCGGGATTGACACAGATTCGCCGGAATGCGGTAAACACCGGCGATGAAATGGATAAACTCCCGGCCGGTCAGTTTCCGGTAAATAAATGGTTCATCCGGCACGTACCCGAGATTTTTTTTCGCCGGCCGGGGATCCGCGCGCAAGTCAATGCCCTCGATGCGGATTTCGCCCTGGTCCGGATGCAAGAGACCGGCAATCAGTTTCAAGGTGGTCGTTTTGCCCGCGCCGTTGGGGCCAAGCAGGACATAGATTTCACCCGCTTCGATTTCGAGATTTAAGTCTTTAACCGCCCAGTGACCGTTGAAACTCTTGCTCAGCTGGTTGATGATCAGCCGTTTCATGGTTTAAGCGCGCCCTTCATTCGCAGGCCAGGATTTTTATTTTTAATTTGCCCACCACTCGCAGGACCTTGGCTTGTTCCGATATTTCACCTTCCTTGAGTTTAAGATGATAAAGATCCGCGGGAAATTGATTGAAGGTGGGATCGACCGGCACCCAGTCGCCAAGCCACACCGCGCACCAGGCGTGATACCAGTAGGCATCACCATAAAGATTGACCAGGCCCACGCAGATCTTCGTCGGGATGCCGGCGCTGCGCGCCAGCGCCGCGAAAAGAATGGCGTGTTCGTTGCAGTCGCCCTCTTTGGTCTTGAGCACATCCAGGGCCGAGGGCAGAGACGCCGTAGGATTTTTCTTGAGCAGGTGATAAACACTTTCGGTCAGTTTGGCCACTGCCCGCCGGGCGTCGGTTTCGCCGTTTAACATTTCCTGCGCGGCTTTGATTATTTCCGGGTGGTCGCATTGAATATAAACTGATGGTTGCAAAAAAGCCCTGGGTTCAGACATGGGCCGGGAAAGGGCGGGCAGATCAGCGGGGTTGATGCGGGTTAATTCCAGGGTAAGCGGCTCGGCGGAGATTATTTTTTGCCCTGCGCCGCTTAAATCCAATCCCTCAGCCGTGATCCCCTGCAATTCAAGCCGTAATCGGTTCAGATCAACCGCCGGTTTGATCGGCGGTTCAATCCGGACCGCAAAGAAGGAAAGAAGATCAAAGGCGTTGGTCGGTTCGATCTCAGCCAGGGCGTCCGTTTTACTCATGGGGATCATCTCCAGCCCCAGATTGGGCGAGTAATTTTTCACCAGCCGGTATTCATCATCAAACCACAATTCGGAGATCATACCC
This sequence comes from Caldifarciminota bacterium, assembly GCA_965648775.1. Taxonomy (GTDB): domain Bacteria; phylum Hydrothermota; class Tepidihabitantia; order SM23-42; family JAOAFX01; genus CBFGIH01. Next base: position 23,683 of record CBFGIH010000003.1, read on the forward strand.
ATAAAATCAATTTCTACCTTGCGGGCGGGAATTTCCCGGCCCAGGACCATAGTGGTTCCTTTCTCGTGCATCCGGACGGTGGCCGTGGCAGAGGATTGCGTCGTAGGATCAAAATAAGGGATTTTCAGGACGTCCCCCGGTTTTAATTTTCGGGTCTTAATCAGTTCTTCCATGGCATCGGGAAAGTATGGTTTTTCGGGCAGACTGATTTTCTGGGTCTGGGGCACGCCCTGAGAATATGAAGTCAGGGTCAGCATCCGCTCGTTCAATATTCCTTCAATCCTGGTGGGATGACCGGCGGTGGCGATTTCAATGATGAAATCCTTCAGCGTGTAATCCGGCGCGGTGTGGATAAAGGCGTGTGTGGTCAGCGTCCGGATCGCGTTCATCATGTTCAGTGTGATCAGGGTTTTATTTTCTATTTCCATGCCGTCTGCCGACCGGGTTGTTTTGGTAAACGAGTAACCGACGCGCTGCCCTTGAAGAAAAACGCCGAGCCACTCCTCCCGGCTGCCTTCGGCCGGCATTGCCTGGTTTAAATCCCGGTTGTGCTGAGATGCAGCCCGTCCGGCGGGAATGCGGGTTAGCAAAAAGGCCGTGGTGCCAAGCAAAATTATCGTGGCTGCGATCACCGCTGCTTTTTTCATGATTGACTCCTTATTTTGAGCAATTCCGAACAAAGTATAGCATAGTTGCGCGCCGTGTCAAGGTCATGGCGGCGCTGGGTTTTCATAGTGGCAGCAAAAAACCGGATACGCTACCAATAGTTGATTTTCCCCCTAACATCCCCCTTGACACAATATTATTTTGGATTAGAATGAACCATGCCTTATGCTGCTGATCACCGCCCGTGGAGAAAGGAGGGCTAATGAAAAAAGTCTACGTTTTCGGACGGCCGAGTTGTCCGGTCTGCAAGGACGCGTTGCATAAAATCAATTATTTCCGCGACAAGGGCAAGTTTCAGGCGGAAATCAAATATTTTGACATGGATACGGTGGCGGGATTGTCCGAAGGAGCTTTTTACGAAGTCTCCGATATTCCCACGATTTTGATTCTGAGCGAAAATGAAGAATTGGCGCGCTGGGTGAAAAGACCGCCGGTCAGCGAAGAATTTTTAACGTAGTCGCCATCATCCCTCCCGGTCCGGATATTTTATCAAAGCCGGTAAGCCGATCGCACCCGTCATCGGCTGATTTTAAATATCGGATGGGAGCCCATCGGCCGGGCGATGAAAAAAATAAATAATAAATTACATAAATTAAAAGCCATCCTGAAATCCTATCCCGGCGTTGTGATCGCCTTTTCCGGAGGAGTGGATTCTACTTTTCTGCTGGCCGTGGCGCGGCAAGTCCTGGGCGAAAAGGTCATCGCGGTCACGGTTTCTTCCCTTCTTTATCCCGCGGCGGAAACACGTCAGGCTTGCCAGCTTGCCCGTAAATTGGGCGTCCGTCATAAAATCATCGCTGGCCATGAAATCCGCCGTCCGCAGTTCAGATCAAACCCGCGCCAGCGCTGTTATTTTTGCAAGCACGAGTTGTTCTCACGGCTGATAAAAATTGCTGCGCCCCACGGTTACGTGGTTCTGGACGGAAGCAACCGTTCAGACCGGGCCGATTTCCGACCCGGCCGCCAGGCTGCCCGCGATCTGGGGATTGTTTCGCCGCTGGATCTTTGCGGTCTGAAAAAAGAAGAAATCCGTCAGCTCAGTCGCCGCCTTGGTTTGACCAACTGGAATAAGCCCGCCCTGGCCTGCCTGGCGAGCCGCGTACCATACGGACGGCCCATTGACCGGTCCACGCTCAAGCGGATTGCCGCTGCTGAATCTTACCTCAAGCGGCTGGTGGCTCAACCCTACCGGGTCCGGGATTACTTTCCCCTCGCCCGCATTGAAGTTTCGGAAGCAAAATTACCGAAGATCCTCAGAGCGCGGCATCGGATTGTTCTCTATTTCCAGCGGCTCGGTTATAAATACGTGACCCTGGACCTGGCCGGATACTGCTCCGGCAGCATGAATCGGTGATGATTCGCCTCCGGGAGATCGCCCGGCCGTTTCTCAAGATCGGCGCTTTCGGTTTTGGCGGCGGTATGGGCATGCTGGCCATGATCCGCGCAGAGTGCGTCAAGCGCCGGAAGTGGTTGACGGACGAGGAGATGGGCACCGGCGTCGCCATCGGTCAGTTAATCCCCGGTCCTTTTGTGCCCAACTACTGCCAGTACATCGGCCACAAGCTTCGAGGCCTGCGTGGCGCGGCCGTGGCGACCGTATCGCTGCTTTTACCTTCGTTCTTACTGATGATCATCCTCTCCTGGGTTTATCTGACTTACCACACACTTCCCGGCGTAACCGCCATTTTTAAAGGAATCGGCGTGGCCATGACGGCGATTATCATCTGGGCGGCTTACGACATGGGACGGGTTATGATCCGGAATGGAAAAAGAATTCTGATTTTTATTTTTTCCCTGACCATGCTGCTGTTAAAAATCGATCCGGTGCTCACGGTCCTGGCCAGCGCAGTCCTGATGATGATTTTCGATCATGTCCCTTCCGGAAAAATTTTTATGGCCGTACCGGTTTTGGTTTTCGATCTCAAAAAAATTCTGGAAATATTCTGGATATTTTTTAAGACCGGCGCCGTGATCTTCGGCGGTGGTTACGCGGCCATACCCTTCATCGAAAAAGAGGTATGTGTGATCCGTCC
>CBFGIH010000004.1:0-24393 GCA_965648775.1 Caldifarciminota bacterium
GACAGCGGTTGTTTTTTACCTACAATGCTCTATCCATTTCTTACGCAAGGAGGCGTATGATTAAAAGATTTGCTCTGCCGATGTTGTTCGTGATGCTGTTTATTTTTACCGCCTGCAGTACAAAAAAACCAGTGGAAAAACCACCGGCTACTTCTTTTTCCGCCGTGGTGGAGACGATTGATTCCATGTATGTCGCCAGTCTGGCCAAGATTGGTCCTTACCGCAGTGCGGGCGCCGCGTTCGGCGAACTGATGACCTGGTTGGGCAAGAACAAAGTGGTACCAACCGGCATGCCCTATGGTGTTTATTATGACGACCCTGCCAAGGTTAATCCGGATAGCACAAAATACGAGGTCTGCGTTCCGGTTCCCGCCGCAACCAAAGGCGATAAGATCGTGAAGATCCTGGATCTGGAACCAGTGCTGGTCGCGACCGCGATTCATGTCGGACCGTATGACAGAGTCGGAGAAACATATGGCAAGTTAATGGCCTGGATCAGCGCTAACAAATATGTCCAGAGCGGTGCGCCGCGTGAGTACTACTTAAATGATCCGGCCAAGGTGCCGGCCGAATCCCTGCAGACTAAGATCGCCATACCCGTCACGACCCTGGAATAATTTAGTTAATAAACGCAACCGCCCCCGGATAAAATCGGGGGCGGTTGCGTTATTGTATGTAAAGATCATGAATATCAGCCGAGCCGCAAGGGGCTAAATATCAGGGATCGGGATTTAATGAAGTTACAGCATCAGGACCGTGGAGCCGACGACCGCACCGCGCTTGATGCCCAGCAGGGCCTGGTTGGCGTCGGCGAGCGGGAACGCGTTGACCGCGATCTGGATTTTGAACTCGGCGGCGACCCCCAGGAACGCCTGGACCGACGCGCGGCTGGTGTGCGCCACTGAGGTCAGGGTTTTTTCCGGCCAGATATGAGTGTAGGGAAAACCCGGCAGGTCGGATGCGTAAATGCCGGCGGACACGACCCGGCCGCCCGCGTCGATTTTTTCCAGCGCCCGGACAAGATACTCGCCGCTGGGCGCGAAAACGATGACTGCGTCGAGCAGGGTGCCCGGATCATCGTCAATGGTGCCGGTCCAGAACGCGCCGAGTCGCTGGGCCAGGTCTAATTCGTGCCGAGCCCGGGAGACAACATAAACATCATGACCCAGGTGCTTGGCGACCTGGAGCAGGATGTGGGCGCTGGAACCGAAACCGAACAGACCCAGTTTCCCGGATCGGGTAAGACCGGTAGCCTGGTAAGCCTGAAAGCCAATGACGCCCGCGCAGAGCAGGGGCGCGGCCTCGTCATCCGCATATCGTCCGGGAATGGGGTAGATGAAATTCGCATCGGCGATCACGTATTCGGCAAAACCGCCGTCCACATCGTAGCCGGTGAACTGCGCGTCGGCGCAAAGGTTCTCGCGGCCCTGCTGGCAATACTTGCAGCGGCCGCAAGCCCGGTAGAGCCAGGGCAGGCCGACCCGCTGGCCAATGGCGATTTCCTTGACGGCCGGACCAATGCTCTCGACCGCCGCGATCACCTGGTGGCCGGGAATGACCGGCAACTTGTGCGGTTTAAGTTCACCTTCGCAGATATGAAGGTCAGTGCGGCAAACACCGCAGATCTTGACCATCAGCCGTACCTCACCGCGGCCTGGCTCGGGCATGGGCACATCGGTCAAATGCAGAGGCGTTTCCTCAATCCGTCCGGGCTGGTTTAAGACCATCGCTTTCATGATTTTATTATAATAAATAACCGGTGGTCGTCAACAGTCCCGCCGGGGTTAAAGCTTGATTCTTCTTGTCATCGCCGCCTGCGGGCAGACCTCAATGCAGCAGTAACAACGAATGCATCGGCGAAGATCAATCACGAAATCATTGATTGCCTCGTTCGGACAGATGCTTTCGCAGGCCCGGCAGCGGGTGCATTTTTTGAAATCAAAAGCGGGCCGGCGGCCGCCGCGCAGGCGGCTGAACGCACGCTGACCCAGACCGGCGAAAACGTTGCGCAGGGCGAACGTGAACGGCAGGCGAAAGCCCTTCAAGGGTTTGATGTCCCCGATGATCCTGACCTGGCCGGGATCGAACTGCCCCTCACGGACAGCTGTTTTCAACACCTGATCCTTAATGCCGTGGCTGCCGGTCAACAAACCGCAGGCATAGTCAACGCTGAAGCCGTCGGTGCCGGCGATGAACAGCTCTGGTTCATACCGCCGGCCGGCGGCATCGCGCACCTGCAGGCAGTCCACAATGATTAAATCGGGCGGACGCAGGCGGTAGATTTCGATGAGCAGCCGGCAAAATTCATCCAGGCTCGGCGCTGCGAAGTGGTGGCGCAGTTTCAGGTCACCGGGAATGATACCGTACTGGTTTTTGACCGCACCGGAAAAAATGGTGAGCGGGTGGACCTTGAACTTCGGCACCGAGATCAGCATTTCGGCTTCCAGGATATCCCGGGAAACCCAGGTCTGCGGAACGCGGCGGTTTGCCAGCGCTACTGACTTGATAAACAGGTTGATGTTGCGGAAGTTGCCTTCGCAGACATCAAGAAAGCCGCAGGCCCGGGCCACTTCGATTTCGTTGACCGGCTGGGAAATCGGATTGTCGCCGACGCGCAGGTCGGCGCCGCGCTGGCGGGTGGCCCGCACGACTGCAGCCAGGGCGCGGGGATCAGTGATCACGCATTCGTCGGGCCGGGCGATGCGCAGCATGTTGGGCTTGATGAAAACTTTTTTGCTCCGAAGGGAGGTGGGCAGGAAATAATCAAAAATCCGATCTGCGGCCGCCTGCGGATCCCGGGCGTCCGCGATCATGACCGTCGGCGTGGGTAATGGTTCAGACCGGCCGGAGACGGGCGTGGATGGCCTGGTATTCACCGAGCGTTATCTCTCCCGGCCGTTTATTAAGGAGACATTCGGGCAGGTCCGAGATGATGGTGCCTAAATGTCGGCCGAGCGCGTTCTTGAGGCGCTTGCGGCGGTAGCGGAATACTCCGCGGATCAGGGCGAACAAGCCGGCTTCATCCGCTGCCGTTGACCCGGGTCTGACTTCCAGGCGCACGACCATGGAACTGACGCCGGGCCGGGGCGTGAAATACTTCGGCGGGATGAGGAAACATTTTTGCAATTGGAAGTGATAGCGGGCAAAGATCGAAACCGGATCGTACTCCGGCGTGCCCGGTTCGGCCAGAAGTTTATTGCCGTACTCGCGCTGGACCGTCAGCACGGCCCGGCGGAAAAAATTTTTCTGCCGGCCGAGCAGATCCATGATCGGGCCGGTGATCGCATATGGCAGATTGCCCACGACCGCATCGGGGCGGTATTCGGCGAGATTCAATTTCAAGATATCCTGGTTGATGACCCGGATATTGGCGGCCGGGATTCCCGCCAATTTGCGGCACAGGTCGCGGTCAAGTTCGACCGCGTAAACCAGACGGCTGCGCCGCGCCAGTTCCCGCGTCAGCATTCCTTTGCCCGCACCGAGCTCGAGCACGATTTGCGCGTCGGGTTCAGCCCAGCCGGCGATTTTTTTGGCGATGCCGGGGCTGTTGAGGAAATTCTGGCTGAAGCGCTTTTTAGAGCGAAAACAAGGAACCGGCATTGCGGTCAAACTGCTCTTCCAGGACCAATTCGGGCTGGCCGGTCAACTGGGCCGCCGCGCGCAGGGTTTCTTTCATGAACGACGGTTCATTGCGCCGGCCGCGCTGGCTTTGCGGCGGTAAAAACGGCGCGTCGGTTTCCAGCAGGATCTGATTCCGGGGGACAGCGCAAAAGACCTCCCGCATTTTTTTTGAATAAGTCAGGACGCCGCCGAACCCGAGATAAAAGCCAAGGTCGAGCGCGCGCCCGGCCTGATCCGCGGTGCCGCTGAAACAGTGAAACACTCCCCGGTGGTAGCGCTCCGCTTCCAAAATGGCCAGGGCTTCATCAAAGGAATTGCGGGTGTGAATGAGCAGCGGCAGGCCCAGGTCACGGGCCAGCTGGATATGGCGCCGAAACAACTCGGCCTGCGCCGGCCGCGGTGCCTGGCCGCGGTAAAAATCCAGGCCGGTTTCGCCGATGGCGCAGACTGTAAAAGTTCGGCAGATATCCTCGAGCGCGGTAAAATCAGACAGGGATTCGACCGCGGCTTCATTGGGATGAATTCCGGCCGCGGGCAGGAGCCAGTCGTGATTTTTTTGCATCTCCACCGCCGCGCGGCTGGTGGCGAGATCATAACCGGCGTTGATGATCCGGGAAACACCGTGGACGCGAGCCCGTTCGAGAACTTCGGTCAGATCATCCCGGAACTGGGGATCGGTTAAATGGCAATGGGTGTCGATCATGTCAGGGGATCAGGATACGGTATATCAGGCCATCAGCGGTCAGGATATCCGGCACGGATAATAAAATATTACGGTCGTTGGTCATGCAATTTTTTTCTGATCTGCTGATTGACTGCCTGATTTTCTGGTACGCGGAGGTCCTGATGGGTTATTTGACTTTGGCACCGGATTCGACCGGTCGATCCACGGTGATCAGCACCAGGCCGTTTTTACCGTCCGCGGCCAGCAGCATGCCTTCGGAATGAACGCCCCGGATCAAAGCCGGTTTGAGATTGTCAACAATGATGATGGTCCGGCCCACCAATTCTTCGGGTCGGTAATGCTTGCCCATGCCCGCTACGATTTGCTTGGTCTGGTCGCCGACCTCGATTTCGCACTGGAGCAGATGGTCGCTGCCCTTGACCGGTTTCGCGGTCAGGATCCGGGCCGTGCGCAATTCAATCTTGCCAAATTCCTCGAGGGTGATTTCTTTTTTCTTCAGTTTCGCGACCTGCACCTCGATGATCTGATCGTCGATTTTCGGAAATAAAATTTCAGTCGGGCCCAGGCTGGATGCGACCTTGGGCGTGGCGATGTCATCCCAGCGCTGCTCAATGAAATTAATCATCTTTTTGATGCGCTGGCTGGTAAACGGCAGGAAAGGTTCACTCAAGACGGCCAGGGCAGTGACGATTTTCATGCAGACATAGGTCGTGCGCTCGCAGATCAGGGGATTGGTTTTGCGGGTGACCCACGGCTCCTCGTGATCAAAATAGCGGTTGCCTTCCTGCGCGATCCGGATTAAATCCTGGAGCGCGGCTTTGAACTGAAACCGCTCGATCTTATCACCAATCTCAGTCGGCGCCTGGCGCAGCAGCTCAAGAATGCGGTTGTCCGTCTCGGAGAACGACGAAGCGGTCGGCACATTGCCGCTGTAGTACTTGGCGACGAAGGTGAGGGTGCGGTTCACGAAGTTGCCCAGGATATCGGCCAGTTCGTTGTTGTGCCAGGCCTGAAAATCGCGCCAGGTGAAATCCGAGTCCCGATCTTCGGGTGCGTTGCGGGTGAGGGCATAGCGCAGGGAATCCGGTTCGAATTCCTTTAAGTAATCGGGCAGCCAGATCGCGTAATTCTTCGAGGTGGACAGTTTTTCGCCTTCCAGGTTCAAAAACTGGTTGGCGGGAATTTCGGCGGGCAGGACATACCCGCCGTAGGCCATGAGCATGGCCGGCCAGATCAGGGCATGGAAGACGATGTTGTCCTTGCCGATAAAATGGACGAGTTTCGTGTCCGGATTGAGCCAGTAATCTTTCCAGAGGTCGGGTTCACCTTTCTGCTCGGCCCACTCGCGGGTGGAAGAGATGTAACCGATGGGCGCATCAAACCAGACATAGAGTACCTTGCCGGAGGCCTCGGCCAGAGGCACGGGCACACCCCAGGACATGTCGCGGGTGATGGGCCGATCCGCCAGGCCTTCCTTGAGCCAGCCGCGGATAAAACCCAGCACATGCTCTTTCCAGTGGCCCTTGCTTTCAATCCACTTCGTCAGCGGTTCCTGGAACTGGGACAGTCGAAAATACCAGTGCCGGGTGCTGCGTTTCTGAGGCGCTGTGCCGCAGACCTGGCAGCGGGGACGAATGAGCTGGAATGGTTCGAGCCAGCGGCCGCAGGCCTCGCACTGATCACCCCGCGCGTTGTCGTTGGCGCAGTTGGGACAGGTGCCGAGAATGTAACGGTCTGGTAAAAACCGGGAGCACTTGGGGCAGTAAAGCTGTTCGATATCCTTCGGATAAATATAGCCGTTATTGTAGATCTTGGTGAAGAAATCCTGGGCGAGCCGGTAATGCAGCGGCAGGGTGGTTCGGGAGAAATTGTCAAAGGTAATACCGAAATCGGCGAACGACTGCTTGATGGATTGGTAATAGCGGTCCACGACCTGTTGGGGTGTTTGCTTGAGACTTTCCGCCAGGACCGTGATGGGCACGCCGTGCTCGTCCGTGCCGCAGATGTGCAGGACATCCCGGCCCTTGAGCCGCTGGTAACGCGTATAAATGTCGCCGTGCAGGTAACAGCCGGCCAGATGGCCGAGATGGATTTCGCCGTTGGCGTAAGGCAGAGCGCTGGTGACTAAAATTTTCATGGAAAAGTATAGACAATTCCGCGGTAATGTCAAGATTTCAACCGGGCGGCCCGGCGGCAAAGGTGATTACCAATTTTTTTCATAAACAAATTACCGGTGTGCTTGACTCAATTCCTTAATTCGCTAAAATTGACCGTGATTTTGCTTTGCGGTCTGCTGGTCCTTTTGCCGCCGAAGGGCGTGCAGGCTAAGGACCAACCCAATGACGCCGGCCAGGCCATTGTCGTGATCTGGCCGTTGTCGCCGGACGACGCGCAGATCCGCGAATACCAAATTTGGCGCCGCGGGCCGGATGACACGGCCTTTGCGAAAGTCGGTTTCACCCAGCGCGGCGTCGAATCCTTCACTGACCAAGCAGTCCAGGACCGAGTGCCTTATCAATATCAGGTCGCGGCGGTCAGCGACCGTGAAACCGCCTGGTCGCCGATCTCCGGTCCGGTTCAATCGCGGCCGCAGTTTTTTCACGCCGGCCGCGTCAACATCCTGGTCAGCATGTTTTTGTTCGGCCTGCTCGTTGTTTATTTCGTGCGCCAGGCGCGCCGGCGCCGCGACTTGTTCATCCGCCGGATCCCGGGCCTGGCGGCGGTGGAAGAGGCGATCGGCCGCGCCACGGAGATGGGCCAGCCAATCCTGTACGTGCCCGGCCTGGCCGACATCGACGGCACCGCAACCATTGCCTCCATGAACATCCTGGGCGAGGTGGCCAAAAAGATCGCGCAGTACGACACGCCGTTGATCGTGGCCAACCGCTGGTCCGTGACTTACAACGTGTCCAAGGAAGTGGTTCGCGAGGCCTTCACCAGCCAGGGCCGATCGGAAAAATTCCGGGAAGATTACGTGCGTTACCTGACCGAGGATCAGTTCGGCTTTGCCGCGGCCGTGGACGGCATCATCCTGCGCGAAAAACCCGCGACCAGTTTCCTGATCGGCCAGTTCTGGGCCGAATCCCTGATTCTGGCCGAGACCGGCAGCCAGGCCGGCGCGATCCAGATCGCAGGCACGGACGCGGTCAACCAGCTGCCCTTTTTCGTGACCGCCTGCGACTACACCCTGATCGGTGAAGAACTTTACGCGGCTTCGGCCTACCTTTCCCGCGAACCCCTGCTGCTGGGCGCGCTCAAGGCGCAGGACTACGGCAAACTTATTGCCCTGCTTCTGCTGGCTGCAATCACGATCTTCGCTTTTCTGCATCTGGACCTATCCATCCTGCTGAGGACCCAGTAATATGAAGCGAACCCTACCGCTGGCGGTGTGCTTGATCATGGGCGTGTTGATGATGGTGCAATTCTTTGTGCCGCATCCGGTCTCCCTTCGCTTCAACCACACGATTTTAAACTGGGTGATCGTGCTCAGCGCGTTCGCCCTGGTGCTGGCGGTCGGCAACCTCATCATGTTCCACTTCCGCCGGATCCGGCGCCGGCAGGCCGGCTGGCTTTACAGCCTTGTCACTCTGCTCAGCATGACGGCCATGGCGCTGATCGGCCTGGTTCAGGGCATCGGGCCGGATTCACTGTTCCAGCAGATCTTCCTGCATGTCCTGACGCCCCTGGCCGCGACCATGTTCGCCCTGCTGGCTTATTACATGGCCTCGGCCGCTTACCGGGCGTTCCGGGCGCGCAGCCTGGAGGCGACTCTCCTCTTGCTGGCTGCGTTCGTGGTCATGACCGGTTTCATGCCCTTTGGCCAGTATCTCGGTCGGTGGTTTCCGTCATTTGCCGAGTGGATCATGCAGGTGCCGAACATGGCGTCCAAGCGCGGGATCCAGTTTGGCGTCGCGTTCGGCGCCATTGCCACGGCCTTAAAAATTATCCTGGGTATTGAGCGGTCCTGGCTGGGAGGCAAGGAATGAGGTGGTACGAGCGTCTGATCCGGATCGACCGCCGCGTCATCTACCTGCTGTTGACGGTTCTGGTCATCGCGCCTTTTTTCGTGCCGCTGCGGATTCCGGAAAACATCATGCCCCAAACCCGGCGGCTCTTTGATTTCATCGAAGCAATCCCCGCTCAGGACAAGGCGGTGCTTATGTCCTTTGATTACACGCCGTCCACCCAGCCCGAATGCCACCCTATGGCCATTGCCCTGCTCCAGCACTGCTTCCGCCGCCACCTTCCCGTGATCGGCATATCTTACGAACCCCAGGGCCCGGGGATGGCGGTTGACGCGCTGATGCAGGTGAGCCGCGAGATTAACGAGCAGGCACAGAGCCGGTGCGACTCGGTCATTTACGGCGAGGATTACGTGTACCTGGGCTGGAAATCCGGCCGGGTGGCGGCCATGCTCGAAATGGGTGAGCGCATCACCGGCGTTTACCCGGTGGACTATTTCCAGCACGCCACTGATTCCCTGCCTTTAATGCGGCGGATCCGGAACTACCGCGACATCGCCATCGCGGTCATCATCACCGCCGCTGCCTACCCGGATGAGTGGGTGATGTATCCGCAGGCCCGCTACGGCGTGAAGGTTGCGGCTGGCCTGACCGCGGTCATGGCGCCTGAGTATTACCCGTTTCTGCAGACCGGTCAGTTTTCGGGCATGATTTCCGGTATGAAGGGCGCAGCCGAGTACGAAAAACTGATCCTGGAACATGGATACGCCCGCCGACCGGGCCGAGCCGAGACCGGCATGAACTCGCAGTCCATGATTCATTTGCTCATTATCATTTTCATCGTCATCGGCAATATTGGGTATTTCTTCGCGCAGCGGGCGCAGAAATGAGTCCCAATCCCTGGCTCTGGATCGCCGCCTTTCTTACCCTGGGCATCTTTTCGTTTCTGTTTAAGGATAACCCGTTCTACCGGTTCTGCGAACACTTGTTTGTCGGTGTCGCCAATGGTTACTATATCGCCCTTTACTGGCACAACACCTTAAGACCCAATCTTTATGAACCGCTGAGCCAGGGCCAGTTCCTCTATTTCGTGCCGCTTTTGCTCGGCCTGATGTATTTTGCCAAGTTCATCCCGAAGATCTCGTGGCTGGTGCGCATTCCCATTGGTTTCATGATCGGCTGGGGCGCGGGCATCTCGATCCCGGCGAACTTCCAGGCCCGGATCCTGCGCCAGATCGAGGGCACGGTCGTGACCCCGGCCAGTTTCCATAACTTCTGGAGCGGGATCTGGGCCGTGTTCATCTTCGTCGGGGTCGTGACGACCGTGATCTACTTCTTTTTTTCCCGCGAGCACAAGGGGATTTTAAAACCGGTTTCCCGGCTTGGCATCATCTTCATCATGGTCGGGTTCGGCGCCTCGTTCGGCTACACGATCATGGCGCGCGTGAGCCTGCTCATCGGCCGCATCCAGTTCCTTTTGGGTCCCTGGCTGGGACTGATTAATTGACATACCTTAATGAATCTTTATAATATACATAGCGTATGTTAATACAAGAAGAAAGAAAATTTTATATATCAAAAACATGGTTAACGCTCATACTCGTTATAATCGTTTATGTGATAACCCTTGCTATAAACCGACCGGATGGATTCTGGATCGCGGATGACGCGATCAAATTCCTGCAGTTGAAGGGCATAGTCAGCCAGCATTATTCTGATTTTTCCTTACCCTGGCCTGGAGCAGGCGTCGATGCTGATTTTCAATATCAACCTATACCTTCACCTTTTTCTGTCGTAAAAGACCATAAATTATATGCAGTTTTTTCCCCAGTATTTGCGACACTGAATTCATTTTAATACAAGTTATTAGGCTATGCCGGTTTGTATATCATACCGCTTGTAGCTTCATTATTCCTGTTGTTGGGGATTGCCCGGATAACATCTTTGATGTCTTCCCAAGCGCGATGCTCGCATTATGCGGTATTTATCGCCGCACTTTTTACACCGATATGGTTTTACAGTGTTGTATATTGGGAACACACGGCCGCAGTTGCTTTATGTATATGGTCATTATTTTTAATGAAGCTGATAACGGCAGCATTTTTGAAAAATGGGTTTGGATGCTTTGTCTTGGATACTCTCTCTTGTATGTCATAACCGCGCCCGCCCTGGGTTCCAACGGGATTCACTGGGGAAACCGCTTCTTACTGGTCGTTTATCCACTTCTCTCGATATTGTGCGCAATAAATATTGGGAAATGGTTACGGGACACCGGTAAGGTCAAATTATGGCGTACGATACCGATTGTTTTAGTTTTATTCTTGTCTTTCGCCAGTCAATTGAAGTCCATAGACCTGCTGCACAAGAAAAAAGAATTCTCCTATCGATTGAATAGGCTCGTAACTGAAAAAGCTGAAAAAATGCCAATGATAACCTATCTTCCATGGGTGCCGACCGACCTGACAAGCGTATTTTACCGCAACATGATATTTCTTGTTCGTTCCCAGGATCAAATGAACACATTATTGGCCCAGTTATCCCGTCACGGATACGACCGTTTCATATATATTAGTTCGATCAACCGGCAGTATGGAAGACCCGTTACGGCATCCATCGACGATCCGGATTTGAATTTCTTCGGCCTTGATTTCACGGTGTACGCCATCCCGAAGACAAATATAAATAAAAAATAATATTAAATATATCTGTATTCCCGACTTGTTTGCAGATTGGAATGGTTTTTGGGTTACGTAACATATCAGGGAGATCCGGTTGCAGGTGCATATGTCGAGGTGAAAAAAACCGATAACTCATTCTGCGATACCGTGAGAACCAATGAAGACGGCTATTATTCTTGTGAATGTTTGTCCGGCTATTACAACATGAAAGCCTGGGATGGGGAACGCCTACGCGTTAAGCCTAATCAATATAACAACGGGCAAATGGGAGGAGTACAGGTCGACTTCGCATTGCAGGACATGCCCTAAGTTAACTTAGCTGGATTACTTGCCCACGAACCCTGACCAGTCGGGCGCGTTGGCGGCGAGGCCCTGGGTGAGCTTGCGCTGGCGCGTGCCGTCCCAGTTCATCGTGTAGAGTTCGTACTTGCCGGTCCGGTTGGAAGAAAAGACAATGTGCAGGCCGTCCGGCGACCAGCAGGGCTCTTCGTTATTCTCCTCAAACGTCACCTGGACTGGCTGGTAATCATAAGGATCGGTGACATAGATCTGCTGGGTGTTGTCCTTTTCCCGGGAAACATAGACGATGAGATCGCCCCGCGGCGACCAGGCCGGCGAGGTGTTGTAACTGCCGTGGTAAGTGAGCCGGCGCACATTGCCGCCGTCCGTGTCCATGAGATAAATCTGTGGACCGCCCGAACGGTCAGAGACAAACGCGATCTCGCGGCTGTTGGGCGAGAACGAAGGCGAACAGTCAATCGCCGGGTTGACCGTGAGTCGGGTGAGTTTTTTCGTGTTGAGATCCAGCAGGTAAATCTCGGCGTTCCCGTCCTTGGTCAGGGTCAGGGCGATCTTGGTGCCGTCCGGCGACCAGCAAGGCGCAAAGTTCAATCCCTGGAAAGAGGAGAGAGCCTGGCTGGTGCGATGAACCAGATCCATGAGGTAAAGATTGAGCCGCGAACCCGCATAGGTCGAGTAAAGCACCCGCTGGCCGTCCGGTGACCAGCAGGGGAAAAGGTTATAATTGCCCGTGGCGGTCAGCGGCGTGAAATTGTAGCCGTCATAATCAATCATGCCAATTTCCTTGCCGCTGCTGTGTTTGTAGGAAAAAACAATCCGGGTCTGGCAGATACCGTTTTCGCCGGTGAGAACCCGGATGATTTCATCCGCGACCCGGTGGCCGGTGGCCCGGCCTTCTTTTTCCAGGGAATTGTACAGCTGGGCGATCCGCTCGTGACTTTGAAAATCAATCAGTTCCAGGACCAACTGCTGGTCGCGGGCCGCCGCCCGGATCACGACGCCGGTTTTTTTGACCGGATACAACAGCGGCATCGTGTCCGGATAAAGATCAAAGTACAAGGAGTACTCAAGATCGCTGCGAATCACTTCCTCGCAGGTTTTCAATTTTTCCGCAATTTCCGGACCGCCTTTTTCCAGCACGAAGTTCTCGATCACGATCGCGGATTTGCCGCCGGCGTAATCGGTCAACCGCAGGTAAATGTCCTGACTGAAACCGAGGTTCGAGAAAAAGGAGCAGAGATAAAGAATAGAGAATAACCAGCCCGGCTTGATGTTTTGAATCCTGATCATCTGCTCCTCCGAGTTTTCATGTCGGATAACCGGATGAACGCGGTTTTGCCGTCATCAAGGCGCGGTTAAAAACTCCAGGTGAACCTTGAGATAATCGTTGCTGAATTCCTGGGGCAGGGGCGGCAGTTTGCCGGCCGAGGCGACGGCCCGGATCGTGGTTTCGTTGTACGTTTCGTTGCCGGAGTCGTCTTCCAGCCGGACGTTGTAGATGTTGCCGTTCTGGTCAATTTCAAAATAGACCACGGTTTTTAAAATCACGTCCTGGCCCCGAAAGGGATTGTGCCAGTTGTTGCCGATCTTGTTCAAGAGAATATTCAAATAATAAGAGTAACTGAAACCGCGGCCGCTGCCGGTGTAGATCTGGGGTTTGATGTCGGGCAGGCCGTCGGGCAGACCCTTTTTCTCGGCAGGTTGGGCGGCCGGCGTTTTCTTGGCCGCGGCCGGCGCCGGTTTGGGTTCGCTGGGCTTGGCTGCCGGCGGGGATTTTTCCTCGGGTTTTTTGTTCACCGGCTTTTCTTTTTCGGCGGTTTCCTCGGGCGCGTTCGGCGTGCCCAGGACTTTGGGCTGGGGCATGGGCGCGATGTTCACCTTGAAAACCTCAGTGCGGACCGTGGTTTTAAACGAGGTCCGGTTCGAGATCGCGATCGAGGCGAACAGCGCGGCGTGGAGCAGGAATGATATGGTCAGGAACCGGGTCATGGCTCGGGGATCTCCGCGACCAGGCCCAGGTTCTTGACCCCGGCTTTGCGCATCCGGCCGATGAGATCAATGACCAGGCCGTAATCAAGCGCTTTGTCGGCCCGGATATAAACGGTCACGCCGGGCGGCTTGGTCTTGAGGATGTTTTCCAGCCGGGCCTGGAAGCCGTCAAGGTTAACCCGCTCCGTGTCAATGTAAATTTCCCGGTTGACATTGATGGAGACCGTAATGCCTTCCTGATCATGAGGCAGGGAAGCGTCGGTGCGCGGCAGGTTGACATCCAGTCCCGGGGTCATCATGGGCGCGGTGATGATGAAAATGATCAGGATCGTGAGCGTGACATCCACGAGATTCGTAACGGTGATCTCGCCGATGACATCTGGTTTATGGTTCCGTTTCAAGCAGGCTCCGGCGCAGTTTGGTGTAGATGTCGGTGATGAACGAATCCAGGTGCGAGCCGATCCGGTTAATGCGGGAGCGCAGGAGGTTGTAGAAAAACAAGGCCGGCAGGGCCACGAGCAGGCCGTAAACCGTGGTGATTAAGGCGTCAGAGATGCCGGGCGCGACCACGGTGATGTGCGCCGAGCCGCGCGCCCGGATATCGAGAAAAGCCTCCATGATGCCCCAGACCGTACCCAAAAGGCCCAGCAAAGGGCTGGCCGTGACGATCGTGGCCATGATCGGCAGGCCACTTTCCATTTTTTCAATTTCCGTGGTTTTGATGTCGTCCATGTTGATGCGGATGTTCTCGGCCAGTTCCATCAACTTCGGATTGACCGCGGCGCCGATTTTTAAGTTCTTGTATTCTTCGATGCCCTTGTCCAGGATCTTGCCCCAGGGATTGTCCGAGCGCAGATGGCCGAGATTTTCGTACTCCCGGACCTTCTTGTAAAAGCGGATCGCCGAGAGCAGGGCCTGGCCGCGGCGTTTCAATTGGCGCAGGTCATGCAGTTTTTTGAAAAACAGCGCCCAGGACCAGATGGATAGCACCACCAAAATCACCATGATGATCTGGGCGGCCAGGCTTGATTCCAGAAAGACCTTGAAGATATTCATTTAATGAAAATTCCTATTTCAGGCGGGTCTTGGCCAGCACGGCCTCGTTGCTGTCGGGGTATTCCTTGATCAGTTGTTCGTAGAAGGCCTTGGCGGTCTTGAGGTCCTTGGCTTCCTCGTAGATGAGGCCGATCTTGTAAAGCGCCGCCGCCCGGCGGGTGCTGGCCGGATACTTGACGATCAGTTCTCGGAACGTGTCCACCGCGTCCTGGCGCTTGCCCAGGCCGGCATAGGATTCGCCGATCCAGTACAGGGCATTATCGGTCAGGGCCGAGGCCGGTATCAGTTTCAGGAAGCCCTTGAAACCGTCGATGGCCTCAGCGTACTTGCCCTTCACGTAATTGAGATAGGCGGCTTCGTAAAGCAGGCGCGCTTCGGGGCTGATTTTTTTCGTCGGATCCGCGGTGTCCGAAGGAGGTTTCTGCACGGTCGTCAGCTTCACGTTCATGCCGGTCATCTGGGATTCGATTTCTCCGAGCCGGGTGTTGAGCATTTCCAGGCGCTTTACCAGTTCGTCGCTCTTGGTGTAGAAATCAGTACGCAACATTTCCATTTTCACGCTCTGATTTTTCAGGACACTGTCCATGGCGACCGTGTATGCCCGCAGGCTGTCGAGCTGCCAGCTGTAATTGCTCCAGCGCCGGCCGTTCAAGCAGTTGACCGATCCAAGCAGAATTACGGTCAGCAGGAAAAGCGTGCGTTGTCGGCGATCTGAAAAGCGCATGGTTTCAGGACAGCCGGATCAATAAAGCGGCACGAATTCGCAGCGCCGGTTCTTGGGTAGATCGGTTGGATCAAGGGGACGCTCTTCGCCGTAACTGGTCGTGGTCATGCGCTCCGGCGTGACACCCAGCATGAGCAGGTAATCCCGGGCCGCGTAGGCGCGGCGTTCGCCCAGCGCCATGTTGTATTCGGCGGTGCCGATTTCGCAGCAGTGACCTTCAATGGAAAGCCGGACATTGGGATAGAGCTTGAGCATGTCCGCGTTCGCTTTCAGGATTTCCGCGGCGTCGGTTCGGATGTCGGATTTATCAAAATCAAAGAAAATCCGGTTCAAAACCAGCGGCGGTTTCTGGACCACGGTCGTTTCGATTGGCGCCACGGTCACGGTTTCTTCCGGAACAATTATTTCTTCCTGCGGCTTGACGGTTTGTTTCTTGGGGCAGCCGAAAAAAACAATCACCAGCAATAAGGCAATTCCCGCTGCGGTGCGGACTGGCATTTTCTGTTGCATGCTAACCTCCTTCTTGGGGCTATTATAGTAAGAATTGTTTATCTGTCAAGACGGGCGGCGGCGCCGGCTATACTGCCGGCACTGGTGCACGAAGGTCTCCAGGCGCATGGCGTCAGCGGCGTGGTCCACGCCATCATAAGCCAGGACAAAAAGCGGGAAATCCGGCACCTGCTCCCGGATCCGCTTGAACATGGCGGCGACGATGTTGCCCGGCATGCAGGTAAAGGGCATGACATTAACCACGCCCGAATAACCTTCGGCAATGAATTCCATGGTCTTGCCGACGCTTAAAATCGCCTCGCCTTCATAGGCCGGATTGAGCAACTCGGCGCCCCGGCGGATCAAATGTTCCACTCCGGGCTCGGCCGCCAGGCCAGCTGCCTGGTAAATCCGGTGCTGGCGGAACCGCATGTAGGCGTCAAACGTGCGGGTGAACAGGGCGCGGCGGTACTGCCGGAACCAGGCGCAGTTTTTTACCCGGGTGAAATTCGTATAAAAAAACCACTCGGCAATGGAAGGCAGGCTGACTTCCGCGCCCAGGTCTTCGAGCCGGCGGATGATATGCTGATTGCTGAACCGCTGGGAGCGTACGTAGATTTCGCCCACGATGCCGATTCGGGGCCGCGCTGCCGGTTGCCGGTGGATTTGCTCCAGTCTGCCGCGGCCGGATTTCAAAACCGGCATGATACTCTGACCCTGCTCGATCGCGCGGACGAGCTCGTTCAGAATTTGCTGATAGACGGCGTCGGTCGCGCCCGGTTCGCTTTCGTAAGGCCGGATCTGGCGCGACTTCGCCTCCAGGGCGTCCACGGCGCAGATGCCGTTCCAGATCAAGGTCAAAAATTTGACGCCCATGGGTCCCAGGTCGTCGAACAGGCTCGGCCCCTGGTTGGGGGCGTAAAGCGGCACCTCGGTCAGGCCCGCTTCGTCGAGGATCAAGCGGTGCATTTTGTAATACTGGCCAAAGCGGCACGGGCCCGAGCCCTGGGCCATGAGAAAGGCGCTGCGGCCGGGATCAAAATCCGGAGCGCGGAATTTCTTGATCATGTCGCCGGCCGTGATGATTGCGGGCAGGCATTCCCGGCCCGAGGTGAACTGGCGGCCGATCAAAATCGAGGATTCATCGGGAAAGGGCAGGACCTCGGCCTGATAACCGGCAAAGCGCATGGCGGCGGCCAGAATCCGTGCCTGGTCGCACATGTCCGGAATGTAAATCGTCCGGTCCCGGGGTGCGGCGCTGACCGGGGAGATGCGGCGGCCCGCGCCCGGCGCGCCGGCGGCGTGAAGGCTGTCGTAAAACGCCTCGCAGCGGGTGACGAAACCGGCGTCGCCCGAATGCTCGTCGACCTCGATGAAAAGCGCCGGCTTGCGGCCCAGTTTTTCCTTGAAAAAGCGCACCAGGAAAGAGTCGGGGCCGCAGGAAAAATTCGATATGTACACCGGGTAGAGCCGCGGATCGCGGCGGATGGTTTCGGCCGCGGCCAGCAGGCGCTGGCCGCAGTGCCAGTACATGTTGTAGAAATCTTCCTGGAGCGTCGAAAAATCCAGGGGCAGGAAATCAATAGGCAGGCACGGCACGCCCAGGTCGCGGATTATTTTCGGCAGGTCCAGGTTGAGGCCGAGATCGTAGCCGTTGTAGGCGCGGCCGCAGATCACGAATGCGGTCTGGTTCAATGCGGAGAGAATCTGCCGGCCGGTTTCCCTGATCTTTTTTTCGACTTCCTGCTGGCGCTCGGCGCCGGCCTGCAGGGCGCGGCGGATCTGCGGCCGCGATGCGCCCAGCTGCCGGCCCAGGTTAAAAAGCGATTTTTCGACGCCGGCCCGGCCCCGGTCAAAATAAAGGGCTGGCGACTGGACATCCACCCGGTCGCCAAAGACCGCCCGGACCACATCCGGCAGGGTCTGGATGTTCGGGCAGACAAAACTGCGCGTGAAAAAATCGGCGTGCTTGGGCAGGGAGATCACCGCCGGCAGGAACATGCTTTTGATGCCCTGCGCGAGCAGGTGCTGAACATGGCCCAGCGCGATTTTGACCGGCAGGCAGGTATCGGAAGCGGCCAGTTCCACGCCTTGCTCCAGGATCCGGCGGTTGGTCGGTTCAGACAGCACCGGGTTAAAGCCCAGGCCGCGCAGGAAGCCGTCCAGGAACGGAAAAAGTTCATAGGTGATCAGGCTGCGGGGCAAGCCGATGGTTGGTCCTGAAACCGCCGGGCCGGCGGCGAAAAAGATGTCGTTGCGCAGGCGGAAATAATCGGGCAGGTTGGACTTTTGCCCGCGGCCGCCGTTTTCGTATTTTTCGCACCGGCCGCCGTAATAGACCGGCGGCTGGCGGCCAAAGGCGATCCGGTTGATCTCGCATTCATTGCTGCACTGGCGGCAGGTGAAGGTTTCGGTCTGGTAATCCTGCTGTGCCAGGTCAAAACCGCGGAACCGGGTCTTTTCGATCTGCGCGTCGCGGGCCAGCAGGGCAATGCCCCAGGCGCCGGTCACGTCGTGATTGGGCGGCACGATCACCGGTTTATGCAGGATTTCCTCAAAAGCCGAAACGACGGCCTTGTTGGCGGCCACGCCGCCCTGAAAAAATATTTTATTGCCGACTTTCTTGCTGCCCACCACCCGGTTTAAATAGTTGTAGACCGTGGAGTAGCCGAGCCCGGCCAGCAGATTCTCCAGTTCGGTGCGGTTCTGCTGGTGATGGATGACTTCCGAGCCGATGAAAACCGTGCAGCGCTCGCCGAGATTGATCGGCGAACGCGCGGTCAGGGCCCGGTCGCCGAATTCTTCCAGGTCCACGTTCAGGGCCTGGGCCTGTTCCTCGAGGAATGAGCCGGTGCCCGCGGCGCAGACCTTGTTCATCTCAAAATCGACGATCGTGCCGTGGTCCAGGCTGATGTATTTTGAGTCCTGGCCGCCGATTTCGAAAATCGTGTCCACGGCCGGATCAATCTCCCGGCTCGCGCGCGCCTGGGCCGAGATTTCGTTCTTGATCAAATCGGCGCCGATCAGGCGGCCGATCAGATAGCGGCCCGAGCCGGTGGTGCCCACGCCCTGAATGTCCACCAGACCGCCGACTTGCCGGCTGAATTCCTGCAATCCCTGCATCACGGCCTGAATCGGCTGGCCCCGCGTCCAGAGGTATTGCCGCGCGATCACCTCACCCTGTTCGTTGATCAGCACCAGGTTGGTGGAAATGGAGCCGATGTCCACGCCCAGCCATGCCCGGCCGCGCCGGGTCAGAGGCCGGCATTCCCGGCTGGGCCGCCATTGCTTGCGGCCGTTTAACGGCGGCAGGCGGTTGATAATGCGTTCCTGCCTGAGCCAGGCGTCCAGGCCGGCGGGACCGGCATAAACCGGGTCGGCACGGCCGCGGCCGGCCAGCACGCAGCCGATGGCGGCCATGGTTGAAAAATGCTCGGGCACGAGCAGGCGGCGCTCGTCCAGGCCCAG
The DNA here is from genome assembly GCA_965648775.1 of Caldifarciminota bacterium. GTDB lineage: Bacteria > Hydrothermota > Tepidihabitantia > SM23-42 > JAOAFX01 > CBFGIH01. Next base: position 18,973 of record CBFGIH010000004.1, read on the forward strand.
CACTTTTCTGAGCGCCTGGACCATGCCCGGGTTGGCGGCGACGCCGCCGATGAAAAGTGCGGGCGGCGTGATTTCCTTGCCCCGGCTGATCGCGGCCTTGAAGTTGCGCGCCAGGGCCAGGCACAGGCCCGCGATCAGATCAGGCACGGGAGTGCCGATTTGCTGGAGATGGATCATGTCGCTTTTGGCAAAGACCGAGCAGCGGCCCGCGATCCGCGCTGGATTCTGCGCGGCCGCGGCCAGCCGACCGAGTTCGGCAATGTCCAGGTTCAGCCGCTTCGCCTGCTGGTCCAGAAAAATGCCGGCGCCGGCGGCGCAGATCGTGTTTGAAGAAAAATCCCGGATGCCGCCGTCTAACAGCACCAGCTTGGAATCCACGCCGCCGATTTCAATGACCGAGCGGATCTCAGGGGCTTGCTGAAGCACGGCCTGCACCGCGGCCTCGACTTCGTTGACCACGACCGCGCCGAGCAGGCCGCCGAGTTCAGCCGGCACGCTGCCTGTCAGGTACAGGCGGTCCAGTTCGGTTTCTTGCGCCAGCACTTCCCGCAGGAGTTCAAACGGCCGGCCGTGATGGAAACGGTAATCGGTTCCTTCCAGGCGGCCGCAGTTAAAGCGCGCCCGCTTCAGGCTGACCGACCCGATGTCAACGCCAAGTTCCCGCATGCGGGATTTAGGGCGTGTAGTAGAGGCCTAAGGCAAATGTCAAGTCGTAATTCGATTCTTGGCGGTTCTCGGTGTCTTCGTTATCGGCCGTGAGATTGTAATCAAACGCCAGTTCGGGCGTGACTTTAAAATGCGTTAGTTTGACATCCGAACCCAGCGCCACGGACAGGAAAATGTCATTTTCCAGATCTTCGCTGGCAATGTCCGTGCGAAACGAGGAACCGCCGACCTTGAGCATGAAGTAGCCGCTGCGCTGGAAATCAAAGGCGCAGCCCAGGGCCAAAAACGGCGCCACGGACGGCAAAGCCGCGATCAACTTGGCGCGGACCGGCAGGTAAAAGTTGCGGTAATGCCAGGACAAGGTGGTGTTGATGTTTTCTTCGGTCCGCTGGTAACTGGTCGAGCGGAACGAAGGCACGATTTCCAGTCCGAATGAGCCCGCGTTCACGCCGAAGCCCAGGCCGATGTTGAAGCCGATGCCGCTTAAGTTTTCGCCGCCGTCGTCCGGATTATAGGTGGTGAAATTAAACCCTGGTTTGATGCCGACCGCGGCCTGTGGAGTGAGGCACTGGCCCAGGGCCAGGGACGAGCAGGTAATAATAATAGCAAGCAATTGCTTCATGGAACCTCCAGGGATAATTATACCCTTAAAAAGCGATGGCGTCAATGAAATTTATCTCGTGGCTCTGACTTTGATTATCCGGGGAGCGATCTTATCCGATGCGATCGTATAGCAGAAAGTATCGTGGTTCGCCGCGCCGCCGTAGTTGCCCTGGTGGTCGCAGCAGACCAGCGCCATGTTGCCGACCCGCGGTTGGAACTTTTTTAACCGGCGGTGGCTGATCCGCACCGCGGTCTCGGCCGCGGTCTGGGCATCCATGCCGCGCCGGATTAAATCCACGGCCCGGTAGCAAAGGCAGGACTTCGTGATTTCTTCGCCGACGCCGGTCGCGGCGGCGGCGCCAACGTCGTTATCCGCGTAAAAACCCGCGCCCGTGATCGGACTGTCGCCGACCCGGCCCGGATATTTGAGGGCCAGGCCGCTCGTGGAGTTACTAACGGCGAGATTGCCTCGCCGATCCAGGCAGCAGCAGCCCAGGGTGTCGTGGCCGTCGTTCAATTTGCGGTTCTTCCTGCGGCGCTGCCAGTCGGCGATGCTCGCCGCCGTGAGCAGGATTTCTTTTTTGAAGCCCTTTTCCAGGGCGAAAAGTTCGGCACCGGCGCCGACCAGCAGGTTGTATGGAGTATCGGTCAGGACCCGGCGGGCAACGCTCACCGGGTGGCGGAAGCCCTTGAGGCCGGCGACCGCGCCGACGCGCAGACTGCGGCCATCCATGACCGCGGCATCGAGTTCCACCTCGCCGTGCAGGTTGGGCCAGCCGGCAAAACCCACGCTCGGTTCTGCCGGGTCGTCTTCAGCCCGGCGCGCGACCAGTTCGGCCGCGTCCAGAGCTGAACCGCCGCGCTTGAGCAGGTTCTGGGCCGCCTGGACTGGTCCCAGAGAAAAGCGCCAGGTGGCGATCACGAGCCAGTTCTTCATCCTCTTCCTCCTTGGTATATGTATCCTTATTGAATCCCGCCAAAAATCGCGTCAAGTATAATGAGTGTCGTTCGGTCTGTCAAGGCAGAGCCAGGAATTACGTCAGCGCGTCCGGGTGGTTCTGATCGGTTCAAGCCGCATCTTGATTATTTTTGCGATTTAATTAATATTAATTAATGAAACGCCATGCTGAGTCACCCCTCAAGGTTATCATGCATAACGAGGTTTCCTTAGACGGCGCGATCCGCGGCTTTGAACCGAACGTGGATCTGTATTATCAGATTGCCGAGACCTTCAAGGCGGACATCCACCTGGTCGGTTCGCGCACCGCCAAGACCGGCATCAAGACCTACTGGGGCCGGGTGCCGGCCGAGGAGCCGGAAGATTTTCAAAAACCAGCCATCAAGGCCTGGGACAAGCGGCCCTGGTGGGTGATCCCGGACACGCGGGGCATTTTAAAAGGCCTTTTGCACGTGTACCGCAAGTCCGGTTATTGCAAGGATGTGATCGTGCTGGTCACGAAGCGCACGCCCGCGGCTTACTTTCACTACCTGCGGCCGCGGCATTATGATTACCTTTTTTGCGGCCGCCGCCACGTGGACTACCGCCGGGCATTTTGTCTCCTGCGCCAGCACTACGGCGCCGAGGTGGCCATGACCGACAGCGGCGGCACCTTAAACAATATTCTGCTCAAGCAGGGGCTGGTCAGCGAGATCAGCCTGCTCGTGGCGCCGGCCCTCGTCGGCGACCCGAGGGCGAATTTGTTCCGGAGTTTAAAATTAGGAAAGAAAAAACCCGTTTTTCAACTCATCAAAAACCGGATCCTGGAGAAAAACTACCTGCACCTGACTTACCGGCTTCTCGATCGGTAAACGTTAAAAAACATCTAACATCCTGACCGGCGGCAGAATGTATGCCTTTGCCTATCGGGATTATTTTATTTTTATAAACCGATAATTTTGCCGGTCAGCGGTGCGGATGACATAAACACCGGCATTAAAATCTGAAAAGTCAAAAACGCCCTGGGTCATCCAACCAACCAGCCGGCCCGCGGCGTCAAAGACCTCGCCCGCGGCAGCGCGGTCCGGAAAAACAATTCGATCAGTGATGATCGTGGGCAAATGCGCTTTATGCTTCACGGCCGGAACTGACTGGTCCTCAATGCCGACCGACACGTCCAGGTTGCCATAGATGTCGTAATCCGTGTGGTATTCGCTCCACACGGTCAGGAATTTATTGTTGCCGCCAGGATACATGTCCGGGTTGTAGCCGGCAAAGCTGTTATTGGAAATGTTAAAGACGCCGCTGATCGGCGTGCCGGTCGTGCTGTAGAAGCGGCCGCAGATCTGAGGATTGCCTCCGCTGGTTAAGCTCTTGGAGAAAGTAACCAGGTAATTAAAACCCGAATACCTGACCGCCAGCGAAGAATAATCCACGGAATCAGCGATCGTAAACGGCGAACCCACCGGCGTGCCGCTGGTGGAAAGAATCTGGCCGCGAGCCACGTAGGTGTAGCCCACGGGTTGGTATTCAATCCAGGTCAACAGATAATTGCTGCCGCTGAACGCGATCCGGACCCGGTAAATGGCCTGGGCGCTGGAGAAGATGCTCATGGTATCTGATCCGTACGAACCATTGGGATTAATAAACCGGCCGATGATGCGGTAAGGCGTCGGATTGGTGACCGACGCGACCACGAAATAATTCGTGTTATTGTAGACCACGGCGGAGTAATAATAATAATACGTCTGGTCGCCATAGCCGATTAAAATGCCGTTGGGGTCCAGGACGTTACCCGCGGGCGTGACGCGGGCGCCGTAAATTTCATAATTGGAATTGCGATTGTCGGTCCAGACCGCGAAATAATAACCGCCGCCAAAACAGATATCCGGCAATTGCTGTACCCCGAGGTAATTAGAGATATATATTGAATTTATGGTATCGCAGCTGGGAGTGACCCGCACTCCGACAATATTGCCGCTGCTTCAGCAGCTGTCCCGGAACGCGACGAGGAAATTGGTACCGTCAAAGGCGACGCGCGATTCATAAGCCGACTGGCGGATAAACATGGGTTTGCCATTAGGATCAAGGACCGTGCCCGCGTTTGAAATCCGCGCGCCGTATACCGCGTATTGACCGGTGGAACCGTAGTATCTTAAATCTGTCCAGAAGCAGTAATATTGATTATTACTGTATATCACGGTCGGGCTGCTCTGGTTAGCCGTGTAATTACAAATGGGGAAATTGGCGTTGAATAAAAAACTGCTGATAATGGATAAGATATTAATCATAACACCCTCGCTTTGTTAAAAATTATTTTATAAAAAATTTAAAAAAAGTCAACCGTAAAAAAATACCATCCTGAAAGGCAGAAAAGGGAATAATTTTAATTAAACCATCATCTAATGCTAAATTTGATATTGACACCCGGAAAATGTGTAATATAATTATAAGTATTTTGTTATTGCTTGTTGATGAAAAGAAAAAAATCTTGCGAGGAGGTGAAGGATTATAAAAAATCCAATAAATAATAAAGATATACCGACGTTAGACCTGACATTCATTATCAATGAACCCGGTAAAACATTAAAAGATAGATTTCTTCAACTAATAAAAGACTGCAAATTTTTTGACTGTCTGACCGCATATTTTTATATTAGTGGATTTTACAGGATTTATAAAGCATTGGAAAATACAGAAAAGATAAGAATCCTGATTGGTATCGGCATAACACAGAAAACCTTTGATTTGATGACGATTACAACGCCGAACAATAGAAACCACTTTTCCCACGCCGAGACAAAAAAAGAAGTGGAAAATGCAATAGAAAATGAACTTGCCGATTCCGAAGATAATCAATCTGTTGAAGATGGAATAAATAAATTTGTTGAATGGATAAAAAATGGAAAATTACAAATCAGGGCTTATCCTACTCAAAATCTCCATGCAAAATTGTATATTATGACATTTAAAAAGGGCGATAGAGATGTCGGCAGGGTAATCACTGGTTCAAGCAATTTCACACAATCAGGTTTAGAAGACAACCTTGAATTCAATGTTGAGTTAAAGAATCGTGCTGATTATGAATTCGCAAAACAGAAATTTGAAGAATTGTGGAAGGTGTTCTGTTTCAGCGTCCATTGGACAAATTGCATTTAGATAGTTGGAGACTTTAAGGTTGATCCGGCCATAAACCCGGGTATAATATAATACCC
>CBFGIH010000005.1:0-23754 GCA_965648775.1 Caldifarciminota bacterium
AAGGCGGCATAATTGTCCGCCGGGCACGCCGGGATGAAGAGTTTGTAACCCTGGAAGGAACGGTTTTGAAGCTTTCCCCGCGGGATGTGGTGATCGCGGACAAGAAACAAACGATTGCTCTGGCTGGCATCATTGGCGGACAGGGATCAGGCATTTCGGAAACGACCAGGCGGGTGTTGCTGGAAAGCGCCGGCTTCAACCCGGCAATGATTGCTCACACCGCCCGCCGGCTGGGTTTGAAAACTGAGGCCTCGGCACGGTTCGAGGAAGGCGTTGATCTGTCGCAAATAGATGAGGTGTCACGTCAGACGGGCGAGTTGTTCAACCGTCTGGCTCAGGCCCGGGAGTGCGAATTCATCGCCGCCGGCGTCCGGGAGAAATCGCGGCGTCTAACGGTTTCGGTGCCACGGTTGAACCGCGCGCTGGCGCTCGATTTGACCAGCCGCCAGGTTAAAACTTTGCTGAGCCGCGCCGGCATCCGCGCCGCGGGAAGTTCCTTGTTGCAAATAACCGTTCCCTCGTATCGCCGGGATTTGCAGATTGAAGAAGATATCTTTGAGGAAGCAGCCCGCATCAACGGTTACATGAATATCCCGCTGGTCCCGCAGCAGAAATGGGTCACCCCGACCCTGCCGCCGGACAAAAACCGGCGGCACGAAGAACTGCTGCGCGGCTTCCTGATCGGGCGCGGTTTCAATGAAACCATTACCTTGTCCCTGGTGGCGGCCAAACGCCTGGAAGAACTGGGCATGATCCCTTTCGTCCGGGTGAAAAATCCCTTGAATGAACGTTTCGACGCCCTGCGCCCGAATCTGCTCATCGGTTTGATCGACGCCGTGAACTACAACATTGCCAAGGGCAACCGGGACTTGAAGTTGTTTGAAATCGGCAATGCCCTTAAGGCCGAAGCGCCGTTCCAGGATAAACGGCTGACCGCGATTTTAGGGGGAACCGATTGTCCGCGCGGCTGGCGGGATCAGGATCGCCGGCTGGATTTCTTCGATGCCAAGGGAGTCCTGGAAGCGCTGTTCCGCCTGCTGCACATCGACAACTGCGTTTTCAAGCCCCAGCCCACCGCGGGTTTTGAATCCGCCCTGGCGGTAACCATGGCGGACAATGAGGTTGGCTGGGTGGGAAAATTGGCGGCCGGCCTGGTCGAGGGCGGTGATTTTTATGCGTTTGAGATCATTCTGGATCGCATCTGGCCTCATGTCGGAGAGACCTATTACATACCACCGGGCAAGTATCCGGCTAACACCCGTGACCTCGCATTTTTAGTGGGCGATTCCGTCACCGTGCCGGAGATGCTCGACCGGATTCGTCGGATCGGCGGGCCGGTGCTGGACGAGGTTGTGTTGTTTGATTACTACACCGGCAAGAATTTGCCTCCGGGTAAAAGAAGTTACGGGTTTCGTTTATTTTTCCGGGCGCCCGACCGGACCCTGACTGATCCCGAGGTTGATTCTTTCATCCGCAAGATCGTGACGGAAATAACCACGGTTTACCAGGCCGTGTTAAGGGGAAAGGAGGCGGATTGGACGAACTGATAAAACTGGAAGAACGGATTGACCGCCTGATCGCGGTTATCAATGAATTGAAAAACAGGGTTCGCACCCTGGAACAGGAAAACGAACGTTACCGGAATGCGGGAATCGAAGCCCAAAAAAAGGTTGACGGAATAATCGAGAAGATTGATACTCTTCTCATTTAGGAGCATATTTGAAAAACGAAGTTATCGTCAATATCTTTGGAAACGATTATCGGGTGATTTCCGAGGATGTCGATACGGAACGAATAAAGAAAATCGCTGAGATCGTTGATAAAAAAATGAAGGATATTCACCGGGAATTTCCGCTGCCGTCAACGACGAAAATCGCGGTCCTGGCCTGTCTGAATCTGGTGGATGAGTACATGCAGCGCGATGCTCAGCTTACAAAAAAGATCGCGGAATTGGAAGAGAGGATCAGAAGTTTGATCCTCAAAATCGATGAGGCAGTTCTTTAATTCGTTCCCTGCGGTGTCCGTGATGAGTATAAAGTCTTGAGCCAACACCCATCGTTTGGGAGCTCAGTTTGGCTTGGGGTTTTCCCTTAAGCTGACAAGCGCCCACCTTAAACCTGGGTTCAAAGACTTTTTCTCACACGGCACCGGCGGGGGACTTCTGATAGTTAGCTCCCCTGAATGGGAGTGAAGGAGTTTACCATGATGCAGTATATTATCATCGGCGTGATGCTGGTCATCGCCGCTTTGGCAATTTACTTGTATATCAAGTTCGGCCGGGCGAAAATCGTCAACGCGAGCCGGGAAGCAGCGAAGATCATTGAGGAATCAAGAAAAGAGGCCGAAAACTACCGCAAGTCCGCGGAGATCGCCGCCAAAGAGGAGTGGTACCAGGAAAAACTCAAATTCGAAAAGGAAACTCAGGTCAAGCGCAAAGACATTGAACGGTCGGAAAAACGCCTCCTGGAAAAAGAGATGGCGCTGGTCCGCCGCGAGAATCTCATCGCCGACCGGGAAAAGGAAATTCTGTCCAAGGAACACAATATTCAAAATCGGGAACGCATTATCCAGGCAAAATCGGAACGGTTGGATCAACTGATCCGCGAAGAGACCGAAGCCCTGCAAAAAATCGCCAACCTCTCCAAGGAAGAGGCCAAGAACGCCCTGCTTAAGAATCTGGAAGACGAGGTCCGGCACGAGGCCGCTTCTTATCTTAACCGGATCCGCGAGGAAACGAAGTTGCGGGCCGAGGACACTTCCCGCGAGATCATCCTGCAGGTCATTCAGCGCACCGCCACTTCTCATACCGCGGAGACCACCATTTCCTCGGTGCCCATTCCCACCGAGGAAATGAAAGGGCGGATCATCGGCCGCGAGGGCAGGAACATAAGGTCTTTTGAGAATTTGACGGGCGTCGAGGTGATCATTGATGACACGCCGGAATCAATCTCCCTTTCGAGTTTCGATCCCATTCGGCGCGAGATCGCCCGAATCGCCATGTCAAAGCTGGTTTCCGACGGCCGGATCCATCCGGCGCGGATCGAGGAGGTGGTCCAGAACGCACAGAAGGAAATCGAGGGCATCATCAAAAACACCGGCGAAGAAGTGATCCTGGAACTGGGTATCATCGGCATCTCGCCGGAAATCATCAAGTACCTGGGTCGTATGCGCTTCCGCACCAGTTACGGACAGAATCTGCTGCAGCACTCCAAAGAAGTTTCTTACCTCTCGGCGCTTTTAAGCCAGGAATTGAATTTAGACCCGGTCATCGCCCGCCGGGCCGGGCTCCTGCACGATATCGGCAAGGTCGCGGATCCGAACCTGGAGGGTTCGCATGCCCAGATCGGCGCCGAGATCGCGAGCCGGTTCGGCGAAAATGAACTGATCGTCAATGCCATCGCCGCGCATCACGAAGAGACCAAGGCGCTCTCGCCTTATTCCTTCATCGTGGAAATTGCGGATTCGATATCTGGTTCGCGGCCCGGCGCGCGGCGCGAAACGATCGAGGCGTACATCAAACGGCTCAAAACCCTGGAGGAGATCGCGGCTTCGTTTGACGGTGTAGAACGCGTTTTCGCGATCCAGGCAGGACGGGAAATCCGGGTCATGGTGGAACCGGATAAAATTCCAGATTACGCGGTTGATGATCTGGCCCGCAATGTGGCCCGGCGCATCGAGAAGGAAACACAGTATCCGGGTCAGATCAAGGTCACGGTCATCCGTGAAAAGCGCGCGGTCGAGATGGCGAAGTAAACGATTATCGCCTTCGCTGCCGGATCTCGGCGAGGCGGGTTCGGGCCAGCCGGTTGCCCGGCGCTTCCTCAAGTACGCGTTCGTAGCAGTATTGGGCACGATCATAGTCACCGACCCAGAAATAGACTGCGCCCAGGTTGGTATAAACTTCATAAAGCGTGCCGCCGGTTTTTCTCAGAAACTCAAGAAAGCACAGCTCGGCAATCCGGTAGTAACCGTTTTTGTAAGCGAAGATGCCCATCTTGGTCAATTCGTAAGGAAAGGCCTGGCGTCGGTAGAAGCCGGACAGCCAGCGCCAGAATTTCGACTTTGCCCGCTGGCGCAGAAGACGGTCGACCTCGTCTTTGGTCAGGGCCGTGTCAATGCCCATTTGCGCCAGGGCCGCGGTTAATTCAATGCCGGCAAGTTGCGGCGCATAACCGTCAACCAGCCAGACCGCGGAGCTCTGATCCCAGTAAACCAACCGCCAGCCAGCCAGACAGCGCAGTTGATAATGCCATTCAATGGACGGCAGGTAATCGAAGGCGATGAGATCAGGCTGGTATTTTTCAATCAGGCGGTTCAGGCCGCCGGGCTTGAAGCTCTCGAGATATTCCCGGAACAAGTCTTCCTTGATTACTTCCAGCCGGCCGTCGATGTAGACCGGCTGCGGCAGGGTCCAGATGAACCAGCCGCCCCGGTTCAGGTCGTTCAGCAACCGGCCTGCAAGATGGTTTTTTCGGATGAATTCTGCGGCGGCGTTGCCCTGGGCGTACTGGTCAAGTCCCACGCCGAATTCCAATTTGCGGCGGTCGGCGACATAATAGGCGTTGGTTATCACCCGCAGACTCAGCAGCAAGGCAATCAGGGAAAAGACCGCGGGCAAAACCGCGGCGGGAATCCGACCGCGCGCGAAACGCGGCCAGCGCCGTTTAATTGCCGGGTAAAGATCCCGGCCACAGACGCCGATGATGGGTACGGCGATGATCATGAAAAAGGGGACGTTGCGTACGGCCGCGCTGGCGACGAACAGGAATCCGAGCCAGAGCAAAAAATCGTGGAGGCGCCTTTTTTTGAAGGTGATCAAAAGGCCCAGACCGCTCAAGAAGACAGTCAGGTAGAAAAGATAGATGGGCGCCGAGGGGAAAAAGGGCGCGTTGAGCGTCGGCCGGATTAACCAGGGCGAGCGGAATTCGGAGATAATGTTTTTAAAGACGCTGGCGGGCTGAAGCCGGGTCAATAAATAGAAGGGGAAACCGATTCCCTTGAAAAAATACGGATTGACCAGCGAGGACAGGATCGCGGCGGCGGACCAGGCCAGGAAGCGCCGGTCGATCTGCCGTTGGTGGAACCAGTCGCTCACGAGATAAACAATGATCATGAACCAACCGAGAACGAACAGGCCGTGGCTGTTAGTCCAGAAAAGCTGGATGATCGGCAGCCACCAGAGCCGACGCCGTCGGTCGTCGCCGTCCCCATCGAGCACGATGAGCATCAGCAAAAGATAGATCCAGGTCAGGAGTTCGGGCCGAAGCGCAAAGCGCACTTCCATGGCAAAAGCCGCGGCCAGCAGCAAGGCCGCCGACCAGGCCGGCGGCACCCGGCTGTGCTGCAGGCGGCGTCCAAGCAACCCGAAGACGACGACCACGAGAAAAGCGGTTAAAAATGAAAGGGCAGAATAGCCGGCTGCGGCCTGAACGAGATAAACCATGATCTGGAAAAGCCAATACAGGGCTACGTATTCGTGATGCGGGACCGTGTAAGTGAAAACGTCGTGCCGGTGAAAGGCACGATGCTGGATGAGCCACTGGCCGCCGCGGAGGTGAAAGCCGAGATCAAAATCCGTGATCAGACGCAAAGCAAGGATAAAAACCGTCAAGGTGATTGCCAGCCAGGCAATCCGCCAATGCCGCGCGGCCGGGCGGTCGGCATCCGCCAGGTTTTTCCCGGACGCCGTCATTGCCGGAGTTTGATCATCAGGCGGCATGAGGAAAGGTCGTTTTACATGATGATGCCGATGATGTCAGCGGTAAGCGCGACCAGCCAGTGCAGGAGAGCGCAGGGCAGGAAACTGCCCGCCTGTTCGGCGATCAGACCCTGGAAGACACCGGCAAAAATTGAGCCATAGGCCTCGATCGCCGGTTTACGAAAATGCATGAGGGCAAACGGAATTGTCTGGATCAAGATGCTCAGTTTGAAATCAATTTTTTTGGAAAGGCCGAAAAGCATGAAACCACGAAAGAAGAATTCCCAGCCCATCATGTGTCCCAGCTGAACCGCTTCGTAAAGGAGAAAGTGATCCAGGCCGTATTTTGCCTTCTGGTATAGGGGATAGGTCGTTTTTAACCTGGAGTACTTGAATGAAATCAGCAGCACGACAACCATGAGCGCATAATAGAAAACAAGGTCGCGCGACCAGATTTTGACCCGGCCCAGGCGAAGGCCGTAAGCCCGGGGTTGATTGCGGAAAAGCAGCATGGGCAACAGCGGCGAAAGGACGAAAAGCGCGCCGGTAATTATGAGCCGGCCGAGGAAAGGTTCTTCCGGCCAGAAGTTTTTCGGTCGGGATAGGTAAAGGGAGAAAAGCAGGACCAGGCTTGCCCAGGCCATGATGAAGGCCGATTCCCGGTCCAGCTTCCTGAGTTCGGCAAGATAACGGCGAATGATGCTGGTCACCGCCCAAAGTATATTAACCGCCGGGGATAAATCAATAGCGCCATTGTGTTTCTTAAATCGGGGGTTGATTTGCCGGGGAAAATATTTAATATTAAACAGTGAATATTATTTGCTGGCTGTTGATCCTTTGTGCCGCGCCGCGGGAAACCAATCCGGTCAAGATCGTCGCGGTGTCGGCGATCCGTGGTTACCAATTGTTCATCAGTCCGGCGCAGGGGCCGGTCTGCAATTTCTCTCCCAGTTGTTCGCACTATGCGCAGGCGGCGATTCAGAAATACGGCTTCGTGGTCGGCGGGCTGATGGCGGCCGACCGGCTGATGCGCTGCAATCCGGCAGCTTACAAGTATTTTAACCGTTATTATCCGGAAATCCGCGACGGCCGCTTGTTTGATCCGCCGGAAAACAATTACCTGGGCCAAAAATGGCCCCGTTCCCGGATCCACCGTCAATACCGCTGGCCATGATTCCGGTTATTTGTCTGGCGCTGGCGCAGACGTCGGATTTTTTTCCGGTCGGGGAGCAAAGACGCTTCGCGGACACCCTCTACGATCAGGGCCAGTATGCTGAGGCTCTCGTCGAATACCGGCGCTGGCAGTTTCTGACCTCGTCCGCGGATACGGTCGTTGACCACCGGATCATCCATTGCCTTTTGCGCCTGGAACGATTTGCCGATGCCCTGAAGCAGGCGCGTTTGCTCAAGATCCCGTCCGACCGCTTGTATTATTCGGCTCTGGTTTTTTACCAGCGGGGCGATTATGATTCAGTGCTGGCCTGCCTGGCCGATCCGGTCCGGCTCTCGGATTTAGAGCAACGCCGAATCGTGGGGTTGTCGTACGCCGAGCAGTACAATTTTGTCCGGGCCGGAGAGTATCTGGATCTGCCCACTCCCAGGCCTGGCCGTCGCAGTCCCTGGCTGGCCGGTTTTTTGTCGGTATTGCCGGGCGCCGGGCATTGCTACGCGGGCCGGATTGACGATGGGATTTACTCTCTGCTTGTCGTCGGCACCGCTTCCCTTCTGGCCTGGTATTACCATGACCGCGCCGAGATCGCCAAGTTCGCCGGCTGTCTCTGCGCCGGCATCGTTTTCTACGGCGGCAGCATATACGGCGGCATCAACGCGGCGCAGAATTATAATCAGGCCGAAAACGAAGCGTATCTCCAGCGAATCCGGGAAGAAAATCCTCTTTCCGATCCCTGACCATGAATTGGTGACCGCGGCGACAACCATGATTTTATTTTTTTTACTCGGCCAGTTTGCGCTCGCGGACACTTTTTTCCGCGAAGGCTGGTATGATCTGGCGGTGATCGAATACCAGCGCGCGTTCTTTTTTCATCCCGAATCATTAGTTCAGGTGCCACGGCGGCTGAACCTGGCACAGGCCATGCTCTGGGTTCACCCGGATAAGGGGATCGCCGACCTGACGCGGCTGGCCGAGGATGAGCCCGCGGTCAAGTCCCGGGTGCATGCGATCATGGGCGATTATTTTTTATCCCGCGAGGATTACCCGGCAGCCGCGGTCTGGCTGGCCGCCGCGGAGAAACCAAAGTCCCTGGGCTACGCGCTGCTGCACCTGCGCCGGCTTGATCAGGTCCGCGCGGTCTTTTCGTCCGCGGACGACCAGATTTTAACGGCCGAGATCGACCAGGTGCAAAAACAACCCCGTCTTTCCCCTGGCACCGCGATGGTGCTTTCCTTGATTTGCCCCGGCGCCGGTGAAATCTACGCGGGCCGGATCGGTTTGGGCTTGACCGATTTTCTCGCCAACGCCGGCACGGGCTATCTTTTATACAACGCCCTGAAAAAAAAGAAATATGTCGATGCTGGTTTAATCATGACCTTCCTGTTTAACCGCTTCTATTTCGGTTCGCTCCGCAACGCGCGCCTGGCCGCAGAGCAGGCCAATGAAAAAAAATACAACCGCTGGCTGAACGCGGTCAAGCAAAAGTATTTCAAGGATTTGCCAGCGGGAAAAGGCGAAATTAACTAAAGGTGTTCTTGTCTGATTTATCCGGCGCGAGAAGTTAAGGGAATAAAGCCCGATGAATCGGGCCTATCCTTGATGTGGCGTTTTTACAGAAGACCCATAAAGCAAAGGCCGGTCTACAACCGCTGCCGCACATCGGTGGATATGGACCAGTACAGGATTGCTTCCAGCGCGGTCACGGCGCCCAGGATCGCGCCGACGATGGCGATGATCGTATAGGGGTGCAGCCGGCTGCTGGCGATGCCCACGGCCACCGCGCTTCCCGTGAAGACGACGTTGGTCAGGAATTCCTTGGTGCTGAAAATCCGGCCCCGGATGCCGCGCATGACGTCTTCCTGCAGGATTGTATCCTGAGAGATGCCGATGAACGAGAAGGTCATGCCTGCGACCAAAGCGATCAAGTAAAGGAACCAGGGCGAGATGAGCAGGGGGCCGATGATAAACGCCGCGGCCAGGATGCCGGTCGCACCGATTATGACCGGACCCCGGGCGAGCCGGCTACCGATGAAGCCGATGATGACGCTGCCGGCCAGCATGCCGATGCCAATGATGCCGCCGAAGAGACCGACGCCGGCCGTTCCCATTCTGAAGGTTTGCTGAATCAGGTATATGAGCAGGGTGTAGGAGGTGGCCGCGACGAACGGCAGGGCGAAAACCGAGATCATGACAAAGATAACCGCCCGGTCCCGGGCCACGAGCAATCCGAGTTCTTTCAGGTCAACGAGAAAAATTGACAGGGCGCCACGCAGGCGTTTACCCAGCGGCAGTTCAAAACGCTTCACCGGTTCAAACTGAAAACGCGCGCCGATCCCCAGGGCCAGCAGGCCGGCGCCGGCGTGCATGGAGGCATCCAGGTAAAACCCCGGGCTCCAGCCCACCCATTTGATGAGATAACCGCCGCCAACCATACCGGCAAATGTTGCCAGCCGGGCCATGGTCGTGATCAGGGAATTGGCCGACACGAGGTCCTGGTAGCTGACAATGTCCGGCACGACCGTGCTGCGGGCCGTATTGTTGAAGGCGTCCAGGCCGAAAAAAAGAACGACCAGCACCCAGACCGGCACCAGGCTGTGCGTCAGATGGATAAAGGTTGGCGTGAGGGCAATGAGCAGGGCTTGGGCCAGGTGAAAGTTGACCATGACCGACCGTTTGTTCCAGTGGTCGACAAAGATGCCAACGAACGGCGCGAGGATGATGATCGGCAGGGAGAAGGCGACTGAGAACTCGCTGTAGGCGGAAACGCGGCCCGGCGCAAAGACGCCGATGAAGGTAACGATCACCATGTGCGTCAGCCGGTCGCCGAACTGAGAAACGGCATTGGACAGGCCCAGCATGACCACGCCCCGGACTTTAAACATTCGAAGCACGGTAGAGTTTATCTGGACCGGCGGCAAAGTCAATGATAAGAATTTTCGGGCGAGGATTGACTAAACCAGAGCGGCGAATATAATCATAACCATGGCGGTTATTGTGGTCAAATTCGGCGGCACTTCGGTCGCAGATGCGCAACGGATTCAGCGGGCGGCCCGGCGCGTGGCCGAAATCAGGAAGCGCCACGGTGTGGTGGTGGTTGTTTCCGCCATGGGCCACACAACCGATCGTTTACTGGATCTGTCCCGTCAAATCAATCCCCGGCCCCAGAAGCGAGAAATGGACATGCTCCTCACTGCCGGTGAGCGGATCTCCGTGGCGCTATTTTCCATGGCCCTGGCCCGGCTTGGCCTGGAAGGGGTTTCGTTCACCGGTTCTCAGGTTGGCATCATCACCGACACCCGGCACACCGACGCGCGGATCATGGAAATACGCGGCGAAAGACTGCGCCAGGCCCTGGCTCAGGATAAAATTCCCGTCGTCTGCGGTTTCCAGGGGGTCAGTCTGGAAAAGGAAATCACAACCCTGGGCCGCGGCGGCTCAGATACCACCGCGGTCGCCCTGGCCGCGGCCCTGTCGGCCCGGCAGTGCATTATTTACACGGATGTCGAGGGTGTGTACACCGAGGATCCAAATCAGTTCCAAGGAGTAAAGATGATTAAAAAAATATCATATGAAGAAATGCTGGAGATGGCCAGCCGGGGAGCGCAGGTCATGCATCCCCGCGCGTCCGCGATCGCGGCCAAGTTTAAGGTCCCGGTTCAGGTCCGCAGTACTTTCACCAACAAGCCCGGCACCCTCATTACCCATCTGACCGGGCTGGAACGGCCCCAGCCCAAGGCGATCACCCATGACCGGGGTCTTTACCTGATCACGCTCGGTCAGGTGCCGCGCCGGCCGGCTTATCTGTCCCAAATTATTACCCTGCTGACGAGCGCGGGCGTGCATATTAAATTTTTCTTCCATGGCGTTTCTGATGCCCAGAGCTTTGACCTTTCATTCATCACGCCTCAGGGTGAACGAGATCAGGTTCTGGAGGTGGTCCGCGGCGTAAAGAATAAGTTGAACATCAAGAGCATCAAGGAAACCCCGGATATCTGTTCGGTTAGTATCGTTGGCGTCGGCATTGCCTCGGATAACCGGATCCTGTCAGAAATATTCAATACCCTGTCGCACATCCGCATCCATATTGAAGCCGTTACCACCTCTGAATTGTCAGTTAACATTTTTTTGAAAGGAAAATTGATGGTCCGGGCAGTAAATGCTCTTTTGCAGAAATTTAACCTCAAGCAAAAATAAGAGTCTTTGCTGTCTTTTTGTTTGGGGGCTTTTAATTTTAAAACTTAAAAGACAAAATAAACGATCAAAATAAACTATTTTATTACGGCATTTATTCCGATGCCGAACTGGTTGACGATGTAAGTTACGCCTTCATTATTGGCCCAGAACCAGTTGGATTCGAGTGCAACCGCGAAATCGCCTTCGGCGCGCACGCCCAGGCCGAAGCCGTACTGCTGGATAAAACGAAGGGGACGTTTCGTATGTTCCTGCCGATCTTTTTGATGAATGGAAAAAATGGCGCGCGGTGCAGCATAGATCCGGAATGGACCGGCGAGGGCATGGTCCATGATAACTCCCGGATAGAGATCGTAGACATAATCCGTCAGATAATTGGCCCGGGTGCCTTTCATGTAACCGAAACCGAGTTTGGCTGCCGCCGCAACGGGGTGGACCATGAGTTGATGTTTAAGCGCCAGCACCAGACAGGTCGGATGGCTGTACTTGAGTTCAAATTCCCAGTCCTGATCCAGTCCGTACTTGGCCCAGAGGTCAAAGCGCCGTTCATCATAGGCAACCGAATCATCCGAGGGAGCATAAAGGGCAAAGTTATTTACCCCGAAGCCCACCGCGTATGAGCCCCGGCGGCACGCGCGGGATAAATCGTAAGTACCGTAACTCTGCGACCAGGTGATCGGCAGGTTCTGCCCGAAAAACGCACTGGGCAAAACCCCTGCGGCCAGGATCAGAAAACTTATTCGCCGGCCGGTCATTTTTCGTCGGATGATATCACCGGCACCCTGATCTCCGGTTCGGCCGGGGCATTAATGAGCTCCTTCCTTTTTCAGGACGGTGAGGATGGTTTTCAGGAAGATTTTAAGGTCGAGTTGCATGGAGATAGTGTTGATGTATTCCAGATCAAACTCCAGTTTTTTCCTGACATCCTCAATCGAGCGGTCATAGTTGTGCCGGACCTGCGCCAGGCCCGTGATGCCGGGGAGAACCGACAAGCGCAGGCCGTAAAGCGGGATTTCTTTTTTGAAACGGCTCACAAAATGCGGTCGTTCCGGCCGGGGACCGACGAAACTCATATCGCCGATCAGCACATTAATCAATTGCGGCAGTTCATCAAGCCGCAGGGGACGCATGATTTTTCCCAGACGGGTAATGCGGGCATCGTTTTTCTTAGCCCAGACCGGCCCCGTATGTTTCTCCGCATCACTGACCATGGAGCGAAATTTGAAGACATCAAATTTCCGGCCGTGAAAGCCAACCCGTTTCTGACGGTAAAAAATCGGGCCCGGCGAATCAATTTTGATCAGCAGGGCGAGCATGAGCAAAAAGGGCGACAGGAAAAAAAGCGCCAGGCTCGAAAGTATGATATCCGTGAACCGCTTAAGGATGCGGTCCCAGGAAGAAAGTGGATGAAAGACAATCTTGAGCAGGGGCGATTCCGAGATTTTCTGGATTAGAAAATGATGGTAAACCAGGGGATACATCTTAGGTGAAATATAGATTTCATAATTGGTCAGGGCGAAGTCCGAGATAATAGAAAGGATATCTTCCTTCATGTGGCCGTTGGCTTCCACGATGATACCGTCGATCTTGTTGGTTTGAAAGATTTCCTGAGAAGTACCGGGATTGATCTCATCGATCTTCATCACCTTGACCACGGCAAAACCAGGATAATCGACGGCCGGTTCACCATTCTTGAAGATGATTACTTTCTTGGGCTGGGGACGAATGTTTTCGCCGGTGAATCCGCGCCAGAACAGCCGCCAGACAAACATCATCGCAAAGGTGGTAAAATACGAGGGCAGAAAACCATGGGCTTTCACGAAATCGATATTGCCCACATAGGCCAGGGCTACCAGCGTGATGCCGCCGATAATCATGACCTTAAACAGCGCGGTTTGTTCTTTCATCAATTGGATGTTGGGACGCGAGGCGTAAAGATGACAGGTCTGAAAGAAAAAAAACCAGTAAAAAAGCAGACAAATTCCGGCGGTGATGGCATGCCAGCTGGTGATAGTGTTATTAATAGCCGACGCCTTCCAGCTGAAAACAACACTATCACCAATGACCAGTAAAATGATTTCTAACTTACGGGACATCCGACGTTTATGAAGTCGTTAAGTGTGCCTCCTCCGCATGAATAATTATATTTATAACCCGGAAAATGTCAATAGGTAAAAGAATGCCGGCCAAAGGCTGCCATGCCCATCATGAACCCTAATGCCGGCTTTTCTTAAATTCGTGCGATTGCCCAACGGATTGGTGCCGGGAAAGGTTGGCAATGGATTTTGTTACCGTCATTTCCTACCATCACCCGATGAGTATGCGCGCAGGGTTGACTTTTCAGGTTGCGGGTTATATAATGATCGGTGCGCATTGACTACTTTTTAAAAAAAACCCTGATTATCAAACAGAGGTCAACCGCTAAGAATTTGTGCCGGCAGGGCAGAGTCAGGATCAATGACTGTCTGGTAAAATCCTCGAAGACCGTGCACGCCGGTGACGTGATTGAGATCGAATTGGGGGCGAGCTGTCGTCGGCGCATCCGGGTTTTAAAGATGCCTCTGGCGCCGGTTCGACGCGGCCAGGTTAATGAATGCTACGAGGTAGTCAGTCAATGAAAATCGCTGTGTCCATGGGTGATCCCAGCGGGATCGGGCCGGAAATAGTCCTCAAGGCCCTGCCCCGGTTCCGGCACAGAAAAGATCTGCTCATTTACGCCAGTACGGTGATCCTCAGACAGACCGCGCGCGACCTGGGTTTGAACCGGCAGTACCGACTGCTCCACGACCGGATTGTCGATTGCGTTCCCGCCATCTCATTCCGCTACGGAATGCCGGATGCGAACTCGGGTCAAGCTGCTCTGCAATCCCTGAAGCATGCCCTGGCTTCAAAGCCGGACATTTTGATCACGCCGCCGCTGGTCAAGGAAGCGGTTCGCCGCCGTCAGCCCGGTTTTACCGGTCACACAGAATACCTGGCTCGGTATTATGGAGCTCGTGAATTCGGCATGCTGGGCCTGGCCGGTCCGTACCGCATTTTGCTGGTCACCACCCATCTTCCTTTATCCATGGTTTTCCGCTATGTAACCAGCCGCCGGATATTGAACAAGTTAATTCTGCTTGATCGCGAGTTAAAAAAATATTTTGTCCGCCGCGCGCCGGCGATCGCCGTGGGGGCATTGAATCCCCATGCTTTTGAATTCAGCCGCGGTGAAGATGAACAGATTTTAAAGGGCGTGATCATGGCCCGGCACCGCGGCATCAACGCCTGCGGTCCTTTTCCCGCTGATTCCCTGTTTCAGCGGCGCTATGACGGCTACCTGGTCATGTATCATGATCTGGCCATGATTTTTCTCAAGGCACGGCCGAATGGCCTGAATATCACCATCGGCCTGCCCATCATCCGCATCTCGCCACTTTACGGCGCGGCGCTGGATATCGCCGGCCAGAATCGGGCGCAATACACAGGTTTGATCGCGGCGGTCAGAACCGGGCTGCAGATGCACCGCCGGCAAGAAGAACAAGCTCAACCCCGTCAGCGACACATGCCCGGTGTTCCGATGAGGAGGTAAAATGAAACGACAAAAAATCGTTCCGGCTCTGGTTTTTCTGGCGCTGATCATAGTTGCTTGTTCCCGTCGGAATTCGCTGGAATCAGGCGCCGCGGCATTGAAGCGCGGCGATTACCGCCGGGCAATCCAGGAATTGACCAGGGCACGGGCAACCGATTCGCTGAATCCGGAAATCCATTATAATCTCTGCTTGGCCTATGGCCGTCTGGATTCCGCGTCGGCGGCGCTGGCCGCCTATGCGGAATTAAACCGCCTGGCCGCACCACAGAGGGAAGACACCACCCTGAAATTGATGCTGCTTAACTTCTTGCGGCTGGACCCATATCCTTCCAGTCCGATCGCCATGAAAGGCCTCGCCAATCAATTCAAGGGCGTGCCCGGCCCGGATGGAGAATTGCTCGCAGTCGCCGCGGCCCGGACATTTCTTTCCGACATCTATCTGGTGAAATTCGACGGCACCATGGTTAAGAAAATCACCAGCGGTTACATGAACAATGATCCAGATTTTTCGCCCGCGGGTGAGCATATCATTTTTAGCTCGGACCGGGACGGCGACGACGAACTGTACCTTTATAACCTGAAAAGCGGCAGCACCACCAAACTTACCGACAATAATTTTGCCGATTTTTCGCCATCCTTTTCACCCAACGGCCTGGAAGCGGTTTTTGTCACCAACCGGGACGGCAACTGGGAGATTTATAAAATCAACGTTCACAACCGGAAAACGATGCGGCTGACCAACAACCAGATCTGGGACGGTTTTCCCAGTTATTCGTCGGACGGCAAATATATTTTGTTTTCGTCCAAAGCCGGTCCGACCGAGGATATCTACTGCATGAAGGAAGACGGTAGCGACCTGAAGCTGCTTTACGGTTCGGACGCGGATGAAAATGATCCGCACCTGCACGGCAACAATCTGTATTTCAAGTCGACCCGCGACGGCGAGTGGGAGATCTACCGTTTCAATTTGCTCACCGGCACCCTGACCCGTCTGACCAAGAATCAAGATCCGGAATGGAATATCCGGCTAAGCCGCGATGGCATGAAACTGGTTTATTCCCGGTCCATAAAAAACCGGTGGCGCCTGTACTTTATGAACCTCGCCCAGCTGATTCCCGCCGGTATGATCGCGGAGGCGGGGAAGGACAGTTCACTGATTTTGCCGAACAAAAAAGTTGCTAATAAGTAAGACAGAATTAAAGGCAATAAAAACCGTCCGTTCCAACGAAAGGAGACATTATGTGGTTGGTTTTAATCTTATGCTGGCCCGGCCAACCGGACAACATGGAAGCAAAGCAGTATCTGCCGCCGCCGGGATTTTTGGCCTTTTGTGCTGATTCCTTTCACGAATATGATGTTTTGAAATACGAATTGGCTGTGCGCTTGCCCATGAGCAGCCGTTCCCTCGCCGGCGTGAACCGCATCAAATGCCGGAGCCGCCAGAATGGTTTGAACACCGCGGTCCTGCACTGCCGGACCTTGACCATTGATTCGATCCGGGTTGACGGCCTGACTGCGACTTACAGCACGGCCGGAGAAAGCCTGCGCGTCAATCTACCTCAGAGCTACAATCAAGGCGATTCTTTTTATGTGACCATTGGCTATCACGGTTCCTGGACCGTATCCGGCTATCAGACGGGATTGTGTTTCTTCCCCCGCAATTATAATTCCAGCACGCTACACGTGCTGGCTTACACCCTGGGCGAGCCGTGGGATGCCCGGCAGTGGATGCCCTGCTACGATGAACCGTTTGACAAGGCCGATCAGGGCGCCGTAATCTCGGTCACGGTACCGGCGGTAATCGCCAACGATACCCTGACTGTCTGCGCGAATGGCGAACTGACCAGCGTCGTGCTCAATCCGGATTCCACCAAAACCTTTACCTGGCGCGAATCGCAGCCGATTGCCACCTATCTCATGCATTTTGGCGTTTCCCGGTTCGCGGTCTGGTCGCATTGGTATCATCCGGCCGCCGGTGATTCAGTCGAGATCCGTGAATTTGTCTGGCCCAACGATTCCATTCAGTCCCGGACCGCCTGCCAGCATTTGCCGGACGCCATGGCGCTATTTGATTCGCTGTACGGCGCATATCCGTTTGGCCGATACGGTCAGGACGCGGTTTATCCCTATGCCTGGGGCGGTATGGAACATCAGGAACAGACCACGATTCACCGCGGGTGGATTCTAAATTCATCCGAAAACGGCATGGCTCATGAATTATCGCACCAGTGGTGGGGCGACATGGTAACCTGCGTTGATTTCCGCCATATCTGGCTCAACGAGGGCTGCGCCACTTACTCGGATGCCAATTACAACTGGTACCGTTTCGGGCACGCGAATTTCATCACGACCATGCTGAATCGCGCCAACGATTATTTCAGCGAAGACGCGTATAACCGCCGGCCGCTGTACGATCCGCCGCTGAACGATATTTTCAGCTGGGGTTACACGTACTGCAAGGCATCTTGGGTAATGCACATGCTGCGGTACCTGAATCAGGAACAGTTCTTTAACGGCCTGCACATGTATCGGGATACCTTTGCTTACCGGGCCGCCAGTACCGATGACCTGGACCGGATCTTCAGCCGCGTCTACGGAACAGATCTGAGCTGGTTTTTCAATGAGTGGGTGTATGGTCAGGGTCATCCCGAGTACAATGTTTACTGGTACTGCGTGCCCGCCGGTAATGATTATCGACTGGACTTGGCCATTCACCAGGACCAGACCAACGCCCCTGTTTTCCACATGCCGTTGGAAATTCTCGTGCACCTGACCAGCCGGGACACCCTGTTTTTGATCCCTATGACCGGGCCTGTGCAGGTGGTCCAGTTCACCATCCCTGATTCCGCGACCGGCATCGAGTTTGACCCGGATACCTGGATCCTCAAGCGGGCCTATGTCCATTACGGGGTTGAAGAATCTTCAGCACCTGAGGTTAATCCGGTCGTCCTGCGGCTTGCCGGCTCGCCCTCATCCGCGCCGATCCTGGAATACAACTTGTCCCGCCGCGGGATTGTATTGATCACGGTCTTTGACGTCAGCGGCCGCCGCGTACGGGTTGCGACCAGCACAAAACCAGCAGGCGGTAGTTATCACGAGCGGTTTGACGGTTTCGCTCCAGGAGTGTACTTTGTTCGATTAGATACCCCGGATTTCCACCAAACGCTCAAGATGACCATCGTCCGTTAATCCGGACCGGTGCAAGACTCTGTGGCACTTGCTGATAAAGTTTGGAAAAAAGGATAGGAGGATAATATGACATAGCGGACACATGTAAGGTTTTATGGCACGTGGTCGTGGGGTTCGTGCGGAATAATGTAAGATTAATTTATCTCTGTATTTTCGGTTTTAATAAAGGGGGGTCTATGAGACGTGCTCGATTTAATTATATTGGTTCTTTACATCATGTGATGAATCGGGGAATTAACGGGGAAAATATCTTTCCCGATGATAACGCGAAACAGCAATTCCTTACGATCCTCGAAGACCGGTCGGATCATTTTAAGATTCGCTTAATCGCATACTGTATCATGGATAATCATTATCATTTGATCTTACAAAATACTTCAGGGAAACTCTCAGATTTCATGAGAGAATTGAATGGTAAATATGGTGCTTATTATCGACTCCATTTCGGTGGAAAAGGTTATGTATTTCAAAGCCGGTTTAAATCCACTTTGATTGAAGATGAAAAATACTTGCGAGTGGCAATTGTCTATGTCCTCTTGAATCCCGTTCGGAAACAATGGGTAAAAACCCCGGACCAATATCCATGGACAAGTTATGCGTTGTATTTCCAAGATAAATCATCGCGCATAGTTGATATAAAATATGCTGAAGATCTCTTCGAAACAGCGGAAAATCTGCGTCAGCAAATAGCGGACAGCAGTATCTCCGAATTGCCAATAATTAAAACCAGAATGGGATATTTGTTAGGAGAACAATCAAATATAAAGCAGGCATTGCTTAAATCGAATCGTCGAAAGACAGATGAAGATCCTCATAAGATGAGATTAATCGAATATTCTTACGAGAAACCGGAAGAGGTTATTCGTTTTTTTGAAGAAAAAACAGGCATGAGGATTGATGAAATCGATACAAATACACAGGAGGGGAAAAATCTGCGAGCTGAATTATTAGTATATTTGAAAGAACGCTCGGGATTAAGCTATTCGAGGATTATCAGATATCCGCTTTTCAAGAGTTTGAAATACTCGTCGTTGAGTAAATTATATAAAAGAAAAAAGCAAAAGAAATTTTAATAAACTAATAAACCGTATTTTTTTACCAATGCCACAGAGTCTTGCACCGATCCGATTAGCGGATAGAGGGAGTGCCACAGAGTCTTGCACCGGTCCGGAGGGTTAGACGAGGCCACGGCGGCGGCGTAACCACCAGTCGGCGGCCAGGAGTGCGAAAATTAAAAAGTAAACAAGGGGCGTGTCCAGGGAAAAAATGCGCATGCTGGTGCGGCGGGAAGAAACCGATAACTTTATCTCTTTCATCCCGGTTAGATCAACGGTCTGGCCGTCGGTCCGGCTGGCCAGTTCCTTCAGCATGATCCAGTCGATTCCTTCTTCTGATTCGGCTGGCGCCGACCTGATTTTTAGCGTGAGTTTCTCGCTGACCAGCGTGTCGCCCTCGAGGCTGCCGGCTGCAAAACAGGTGATGAGACCGGTGTCCGCCGGTTGGTAGGTCATTTCATACTGACCGGGTTTGATTTCAAAAAAGGGGATTGATTCGTTGCGGGCAATCAGGAAAAAATCACCGCCGCCGCATGGTTCGAACGCCGTGGAATAACTTGAAAGATGCATGGTTACGGATTCTCCGATTTTCATTTCGGTTCGGTCTGGCCGCAGGACCAGTCGCTGCTTGGGACCAAGCACGGAAAGAAAACGCACCAGGTCCAGGCAAAAATCCGCTCCAAGCCGTTCTTGTCCACTACCCGCAGGTTGAAAGAACCAGGGCATGAGATCCGAAGCGTTGATCTGGAAAACAATACCCCGGCCGAGGGCCCGGTAAGCGATGACCGCGTGCTTGTCGTGCGAGGCGACGACGGTCGCGGACGGTTCAACCTTCAGCACCCGACCGATCGCATTGAGCGGCGGGTATTTTTCCGCCGGGGTCAGCACGGAAAAAATCCGCTGGATCTGAAGCGAATAGGTACCAGCCGGCAGGGAACCACTGGTCTGGATCGGCAGGATGGCGGACAGTTCCGGCGGCAGGTCTTCGCCCGTTCCGATGTAAAGCACGCCCAGGCCCTGGCGCACCGCCGGTATTAAATCCGTAATGGGAAAATTTTGACCGGATACCTGGTCCAGAATCAGGACATCATAATCAGCGGCCCGAAAACGAAGCGTCGAATCCACGGGCTGGCCGTTTAAGAGCATCCTCTGAGGTCCGGCCTGGAGCAGATGGTGCAGTTCCATCCGTTCCGCGTTGGCCAGCACGGATTTAAAGAAACGTTGGTTGAAGGACGGGTGGCCGCAGTAATACAGCACCTTGGTGGCTTTTTTCAGTACTTCCACGCTCAAAAAATATTCATTGTTGTTGTAGTTTATTTCCCCGGGCCAGGAAGACAGTGAAAATCGGTATTCATGTGATCCCGGCTCAGCGGCGGACAAACGGAAGCGGTGACGGGATCTTGACAATTCCTGACCCGCTTTGATCGCTGACCGGCCCAGATATTTGTTATTCAAGGACAGGATTAAACTGCCGCTGTCAATGGCGGTCAGTCCTTTAGTTTCCACGGTTGCTTCCAGGGTGAAGGTGTCGCCGGGAAAAACATAGGCCGGTCCAACCGCGCTGACGAGCGCCGCATCGTGGACCGTGTCTGCCCCCACGGCCACCGTGAAAATCGGAATTGACCAATCCTGGTTGAGCCGCAGCCGCGGATCCGGACCATGGTTGTGTCGGCCGTCGCTGATCAGGACAATGGCCGAGGGGTCAAGCCGCCGGCCGGTTTCCAGCGCGAGTGTTAAATCGGTCCAGCGGCTCAGAGATTCCGGCGCCGGCAGGGCTGAAAGCAGGCCGCGGTCGCCGATATAATACCGGCTGCCAGACAGACCGCTTTTGTCAAGCTTCAGCAGGACCTCGGGTAGGTAGCGACGCATGCTCTGGGAAGCATCAATCAAGATCAAGACGGGCCGGGCCGACCCCCGGCCAGGAAGGCGCAGAACAAAGTTGATACCCGCCAGCAGCAGTAAAACCAGGGCCGGCAGGCGCAACCATAAATGACCGCGGCGTTGCCGGTACAAATAGATCGCGGTTAAAAGGACGGTGAAACTAACGAAGTATACGGTCAAGGTCAAAGGCGCCGGGTTCGACCAGGACCGTGTCTTCCCGGCCTACCTGGATTTCTTTTTGCCCGTGCAGGCCAGCGCCGGCGATCTCCACAAGATAAGGCAGGGAATCACGGACTTCAAAATTGAAGAAACCATTTTGCAGAATGCTTACCGCCAGCGGTTGCCCGCGGCTCAAGACCGCGATGCCGGATTTAAGCGCCGTGTCGGCGGACAACGCCCGACCGCGGATATAAAGCGGCTGATAAGAAGTGTCGGGCGTGATCGTCATGGTCATGGCGGGCAGGGCATTACCGCTTAAATCGCACAGGCGGTGCAGCCAGCAGCAGTAAGTGGTGTCGCGGCCCAGGATCTGGGTAGAATCGCCGGGCTGGATCACCAAACGCCGCGGATCCAGCCAGACCGCGGTCAACTGTTTTCTGGGCAGGACCAGAAAATCGATTTCCGTGGTGTCCATGGCTTCGTTGAACTGGACGAAAAAAAAGCGGCTGTTTTTGCCCTGACGGTAGGCGGTCGCTTCGGGCGAGGTCGTGTCGGGCCGGTCCGTACCGACAAACGACTTCTGAAAGTTGCCTTTGTTGCCAGAGGTATCAAAGACCGAACCCGACGCCAGGTATTCCACGGCCGACTGCGGTTCGGTGACCAGAACGATCTCGGCGTCAGAAAGCGAGGGATAAAGCATGATCACTTGCAGGGTATCGGTATCAGCCGTGATCCGGATCTGGTCCGGAGCCAGGGATTTAACCGCGATGACCTCGGAAAAAGTAAAAAGGACCTGACGATTGTTCAGGACGGTGATCCGCTTTAAACTGGGCCTGAGCCGGTCCTTGGCCAGGGGTGCCGCCTTGTGGCCGCAGCCCAGCACGATCGCGGTCAGGACGATCGCCGCCAGG
The DNA here is from genome assembly GCA_965648775.1 of Caldifarciminota bacterium. Lineage (GTDB taxonomy): Bacteria > Hydrothermota > Tepidihabitantia > SM23-42 > JAOAFX01 > CBFGIH01. The sequence continues at coordinate 21,827 of CBFGIH010000005.1, forward strand.
GTTCTTCTCATGGATAATTGTATTCTCTTTTACAATAAAATCAACATCTATATATGGACTATTGCTGGACCGTGAAGGCGAACGGCGATTACCTGTCGCCCTCGGTCTGCGGCCGGGTCGTGGTCCACGGCCAGCCATGTAGTTTCAGCTCGACGGCTGCGGCCCTGAACGTGAAAGTCGTGACCAACCCTATATTGTTTTCAACGAATGGCAGCAATCGTCCATGCTTCGCCGGGTCCGGTTCATAAACTTGCACAATCAATGCACGATCCGGATCTTCAATCTTAACGGCGAGCTGATCAGGACCTTGAACCATCGCGAAACCACGGCCGAGGGTAAAGGCGTCGGGAACAACGCCGACGGCGACGAATGGTGGGACCTCCTGGGCGAAGGCCGCGACCTGGTGGCAAGCGGCGTATACATCTTCCACGTGGAATCCGAAGTGGGCGAGCAGACCGGTAAGTTCGCGGTCGTACGATGAGGCCATTAAGACAACGGTCTTGATGGAATAAGGGACTAATTATTTTATAAGATGTGATTTTTCTGTGACTTATTGACTTATACTTTCAATGGAGGTATACTTAAACAAGGAGGCGAGGATGACGACGATTACGTTGCCTATCCGGTCCTGGATCATGGTCCTTAAGGTCGTTTGCATGATCGGCCTGCTTCTGCTGATCCTGCAGTGCCAGGATCCGCACGACTGGCAGCCGGGCGATCCCCAAGAACCGCCGCCCGAACCGCCGGCGTTGTATCAACCGGCGGCAGATACGATTTTTTTTGGCACGGAAGGTTGCAGCGTGACCTTGGAATGGGAGATGATTACGGGTTATCAGGTGCGTTATGAGATCCAGACCGACACGATCGTTAATTTCAGCACGGCAGCGACGGTCTCTGCTTTGTCGTCACCCGCATCCATCTATCTGAAGCGTTACAAATACAAAACGGATTATTACTGCCGGGTGCGGGCCGGCAGTCCGGCCTGGACCTGGTATACGGACTGGTCCGCGACGCGCCATTTTTATATAATGCCGGAAGGTCAGTGAACAATAGTAGATCAGGTTATCCGCGGCGCTGCGATCCGGGTTATAATAAATTAGGGGCAAGCAGGAATTACCCTGATTTTGTGGACAAGGGGGATATATGACATTCTTTATCAGTACGATTTTTCTATTCAGCGGCTTGACCGGTTCGATCCAGGGTTTGGTTCAGAACAAGGAGACGGGTGCGCCCATCATGTTTGCTAACGTCGTGATCGAGGGTACCGAGACCGGCACGGCCACCGATGAAAAAGGTATTTATTACCTTCTTAATTTACCGCCGGCCCGATACACGCTGGAATTCTCCTGCCTTGGATATCAGACCATGAGAGTCGAGAACGTGCTGGTGGAGATCGATCGGACCGCCCGGATCAATGTCAAACTCCAACCGACTGGGATTATGATGGAACCCGTGGTTGTCACCGGTCGGACACCAGCAGTAACCAAGGACATGGTCGGTTCCACATATATCATCCGCAAGACCGAATTGGCGAACCTGCCCATCGATTATTTCGAGAAGTTCATCAGTTTTCAGCCTGCGGTCGCCAACGTGGACACCGCCCTGCACGTACGCGGCGGCCGGTCCACCGAGGTCCAGTACCTGATCGACGGCGTGTCGATCATCGATCCCCAGACCAATGAACCGGGCATTCAGCTGGCCAAGGCCGTGGTCGATGAGGTGATCTTCATGCCCGGCGGTTTTGACGTGGAATACGGCCGGGCCATGTCCGGGGTGATCAATATCATCACTGAACGGCCCCGCGCTGAATTCGGCGGACGAGTTCAGGTTAAGACCGAGACGATCATGCCCTTTTATTATGATTTTGGTTATCAAAACTACCAGGCGCTGTTTCACCTGCCCGTAAGAAAAAACTTCCGCGGTCTACT